>NZ_JASJXJ010000255.1:0-2509 GCF_035018685.1 Cryobacterium sp. RTC2.1 | reverse complement strand
AGGTCCCGAGACAGAACTGTCAGCAAGGTCATGAGACAGAACTGTCAGATTGAGAACGAGACTTCACAGCCCCTAAACCACTGGTTTGAGGGCCAAAAGTGTACTCTCGCGGACTGTAAGCGGGCGAGGCGCGGCCGGGGCGGTGGGGTTAGGAGACCTGGATCTGGATGGGGGCGGTGTCGGGGATAGGGCCGGCGTCGCGGCCGCGCAGGTCCGGGTGCCAGCGGCGACCGAGCGCGGGGATCAGGGTCCCGAGCGCGGCGAAACCGGCGGCGACGAGGATCGCGGACCCGGCGCCGTTATGGTCGATCATGAAGCCGGCCGTCGCGGACCCGAGCGCCGCTCCCATCAGCTGGCCGGTGCCGACCCAGCCGTACGCCTCGGCGGTGTCGCTGAACTTGACGCTCGCGGAGACGATCCCGAACAGCACAGCGAAGGCCGGCGCGATGCCGATACCCGCGAGGAGCAGCGTTGCGGCGAGCCACCAGAAGCTGAGGCCGAGAGTCGCGAGGGAGAGGCCGATCGTGACGATCAGCATCCGCCCGGCGAGGGCCCACGGGCCGATCGGCGCGTGACCGAGCGCGAGGCCACCGACGAGCGAGCCGATCGCGAAGATGCCGAGCACCCAGCCGGAGTCCGAGCTGCCGTGACCGAATGCCGCGACGACGCCGGCCTCGACGGCCGAGCAGGCCGCGACGAGCATGAAGCCGACAACGGTGCTGAGGAGCACGGCAGGGCGCTTGAGCACGGCGCCGAGCTTGCGGCGGCTGCGCGGGATCCGTACCCGGCCGACCTCGGGCAGCACGACGAACCAGATGCCGCCGCCGACCAGGAATGCAGCGGCGAGGAGGATGCCCGCGACCGAGCTGATCTGGATCGCGACGAATGTGGCGATGACCGGTCCGAGCACCCAGATGATCTCCTGGGCGGATGCGTCGAGCGAGAACAGCGGGGTGAGCTGACGGGAGTTGACGATCTTCGGGTAGATCGTGCGCACGGCCGGCTGGATCGGCGGTGTCGTCAGCCCCGCGACGAGGCCGATCACCATCAGGCCCCAGATCGGCAGGATCAACAACGCCATCACGACGATGGCGCTCGCGCAGATCGCGATCGTGGCGATGATGACCGGGCGCATGCCCCAGCGGCCCATCAGGCGGCTCGTGAGCGGGCCGGCGATGGCCTGGCCGATGCTCATCGCACCGAGTACGAGGCCGGCGGACCCGTAGGAGTCGTAGACGTGCTCGATGTGGATCAGGAACGCGAGCGAGAGCATCCCGAACGGAAAGCGGGCGGTCAGCTGCGCGGCGATCAGACGGGCAACCCCGGGCGTCTTCAGTAGGGTCCAGTAGCTGCTCACTCGTTCGAGTCTACGGGCGAGGCCCGGTACGGGTCGAGTCGGGCCCCCGGCACGCAATCCGTCGCCGCCCCGCGCCGAATTGCGTCGCGTGCGCGCCCGTTTTCGCAACGAACGTGTACCGAACGCAATTCCGTGCCGAGGATCGTGTCGACGGCCGTGCCTGGGGCCGTATCAAAGGGGCGGGGCATGGGCGGATGCGGGTCCCCGCGCCGCGCACACCCGGTACCGTGGTTTCGTGAACACTTTGATCTCCGCCGAGGACCTGGCCCGCCTGCTCGAGACGCGTGACGACATCCGTGTGCTCGACGTCCGGTGGGCGCTCCTCGGGCCGAGCGGACGCGACGAATACGCCGCCGGACACCTGCCGGGCGCGGTCTACGTCGACCTCGAGACCGAACTCGCCCGGCCAGGGGCGTCTGAAGACGGGCGGCACCCGCTGCCTGCGATCGACGACCTGCAGGCGGCGGCGCGGCGCTGGGGAATCCACGACGACGACACCGTCGTGGTCTACGACGACCTGAGCCTGATGTCGGCGGCGCGGGCGTGGTGGCTGTTGCGGCACGCCGGTCACCGGAACGTGCTCCTGCTCGACGGTGCGCTCGCCGCCTGGCGCAGGGCGGGATTGCCGCTCGTCACCGGGGAGCAGCCCGACCCGCCGATCGGCACCGCACACCTCAGCTACGGCTCGCTCGCCACGATCGACGCCGACACCGCCGCCGCCATCGCGCACACCGGCATCCTCCTCGACGCGCGTGCCGGCGCCCGGTACCGGGGCGAGACGGAGCCGGTCGACCCCCGCGCCGGCCACATCCCGGGCGCGGTGAGCGCCCCGACGACGGACACCCTCGCCGACGACGGACGCTTCCTGCCCGCCGACCAGCTGCGTGCGCAGTTCGAGTCCCTCGGCGTGAAACCGATGCGCCCGATCGGGGTCTACTGCGGGTCGGGGGTCACGGCCGCCCACGAGATCGCCGCGCTCACGATCGCCGGGTTCGTCCCCTACCTCTACCCCGGATCCTGGTCGCAGTGGTCCAACCTCCCGGACCGCCCCGTGGAAACCGGGGACGGCGGGCGCGGCGGGTTCGGCGGTTTCACCGGGGCCAGCGTCCGGCTGTAGGCGGCGAGGCCGGCTCGCGGCGGCCCGGTGCGCTC
>NZ_JASJXJ010000254.1:0-2520 GCF_035018685.1 Cryobacterium sp. RTC2.1 | reverse complement strand
GAGGTCGCGCAGGAGTTCGGTCACGAGTTCCTCGGGCACGGATGCCCCGCTCGTCACTCCGACGGTCGCGACGCCGTCGAGCCACTCCTGCTTGACCTCGCTCGCGAAGTCGACCCGGTAGGCGGCGCGGGCGCCGTATTCGAGGGCGACCTCGACGAGGCGCACCGAATTGGACGAGTTCGCCGAACCGACGACGAGCACGAGGTCTGAGGCCTCGGCGATCTTCTTGATCGCCACCTGCCGGTTCTGGGTGGCGTAGCAGATGTCATCGCTCGGCGGATCCTGCAGCAGCGGGAACCGGGCGCGGAGCCGGCTCACGGTCTCCATGGTCTCGTCGACGCTGAGGGTGGTCTGCGACAGCCAGACGACCTTCTCCGGGTTGCGCACCACGATCGTGTCGGCCTCGTCCGGGCTGCCCACGAGGGTCGTGTGTTCCGGTGCCTCCCCTGCCGTGCCCTCGACCTCTTCATGTCCTTCGTGGCCGATCAGCAGGATCTCGAAATCATCGCGGGCGAAGCGCACGGCCTCGCGGTGCACCTTGGTGACGAGCGGGCAGGTCGCGTCGATCGCGCGCAGCCCCCGCGCAGCGGCCGCGCTGACGACGGCCGGCGACACTCCATGGGCGCTGAAGACGAGGTGCGAGCCGCGGGGCACCTCATCGACCTCGTCGACGAAGATGGCGCCCTGCTTCTCGAGTTCGGAGACGACGTGCACGTTGTGCACGATCTGCTTGCGCACGTAGACGGGCGCTCCGTACAGCTCGAGCGCCTTCTCGACCGCGATGACGGCCCGGTCGACACCCGCGCAGTAGCCGCGCGGGGCAGCGAGCAGCACCCGTTTCGGCCCATCCACCGGGGTATCCTTGAGGACGTTGCGTGCCCGGGGAATCCGGGGCATGCCGAGGCCGATAACGCTTGAATCCGAGCTGATAGTCACCGGCTCATTCTATGGGTGCGTGGCTGGACAGGCCGTGGGAGGAACGATTCATGACCGATGCACCACCCACCCTCGAGGCTCCGTGGCCCGTCGCCCTGCTGGCGAACAAGATCCGCGGCTACATCGAGCGGCTCGGCACAGCCTGGGTCGAGGGTGAGATCACCCAGTGGGGCGTCAGTGGCGGCAATGTGTACGGCAAGCTCAAAGACCTCAGCGAGGACGCCACCGTCGGCTTCACCGTGTGGTCGTCCGTCAAGGCCCGGCTGAGCGACGAGTTTAAGCAGGGCGACCGCGTCATCGCCCTGGTCAAGCCGAATTACTGGGTCAAGGGCGGCACACTCACCATGCAGGTCTTCGACCTGCGCCACGTCGGCCTCGGCGACATGCTCGAACGCCTCGAGCGTCTCCGCAAGCAGCTCGCGGCCGAAGGCCTCTTCGCCGCCTCCCGCAAGAAACCGCTCCCGTTCCTGCCGCACTGCATCGGCCTCGTCACCGGCAAGGACTCCGACGCCGAGAAGGACGTCATCCGCAACGCCCAGCTGCGCTGGCCCGCCGTCGATTTCCACCTCGCGTACGCGGCCATGCAGGGCGACCGCTCGGTGGCCGAGGTCGTCGCCGCGATCCAGCGCCTCGATGCCGACCCCGACGTCGACGTCATCATCGTCGCCCGCGGCGGCGGCGACTTCCAGAACCTGCTCGGCTTCAGCGACGAACGCGTGCTCCGCGCCGCGGCGGCCTGCACCACCCCCCTGGTCAGTGCGATCGGCCACGAGGCCGACCGGCCCCTGCTCGACGAGGTCGCCGACCTCCGGGCCTCCACCCCGACGGATGCCGCCAAGCGGGTCGTTCCCGACGTCTCGGACGAGCTCAACCGCGTCCAGCAGGCCAGGGCCCGGTTGGGCACCCGGCTGACCGGAATCCTCGCCGCCGAGGTCGACCGGATCGGCCAGCTCCGGTCACGCCCCGTGCTCAGCAGCACGGCCTGGATCGTCGATTCCCGTGCCGAGGACCTCACCCGGTACGTCGCCCGGGGAACGGAGCTAGTGGAACGCGTCGTCGAGGCATCCGCCGGCGTCGTCACGGAGCTCCGCACGAGGCTCCGCACGCTGTCCCCGCAGGGCACCCTCGACCGCGGTTACGCGATCGTGCAGGTGCGGGACGGCCACGTGCTGCGTGCCGCCGCCGATGCTCCGGACGGTACCCGGCTCAGGATCACGCTCGGCGCGGGAACCCTCGCGGCCACAGCAGGCCCGTCCGCCGAGCCGGCCGCAGACCCGGCCGCGGACCCGGCAGCTGACCCGGCCACCGGGCCGAAGACGACAGCCAGGACTCAATAGAATGGACGCCATGACCGCTCCCGCCGACATCTCCACCCTGAGCTACGAGCAGGCCAGGGACGAACTCGTACGGGTCGTGAGCGCCCTCGAACAGGGCTCTTCGACCCTCGAAGAGTCCCTCGCCCTGTGGGAACGCGGCGAGGAACTCGCGAGCCGCTGTGAGGAATGGCTGATCGGAGCCAAGGCCCGCCTCGACGCCGCTCGCGCGCGCCAACTGGACTCCGCCTCCCCCTCGACCGGCCCCGGC
>NZ_JASJXJ010000253.1:0-2562 GCF_035018685.1 Cryobacterium sp. RTC2.1 | reverse complement strand
GTCGACAACGGGGTCCTACTGTGCTGGTTCCACCACCACAGCATCGATACCTCCGGGTGGGAGATCCGAATGGTGAAAGGCTCACCGCAGGTGCGGGCCCCCGGGTTGATCGACCCGCAACGACTCTGGCGGCCACCGAACAGGCACCGCGCCCACCAGGTCCTCACCGGACCACCCAACCGCGACTGACCAACCGTGACGTGACCAACCGTGACGGGGCACGGCCTCCGTCAGCGGACCGGGAGCGACTCGAGGTCGAGGTCGGCTGCGGCGAGCACATCGGCACCGGCATCGCGGAGTGCGGCCATGAAGGCGGCATGAACGGATGCCCCCGGAACCTCAGTGCCCTGGAACTCGAAGGCAGGCGCCGCGCAGGCGTTGTGCACGATGGTGACGGCGAAGCCGAGGTCGAGGGCGGCCCTCGAGGTCGCATCGATGCACATGCTGCTCATCATGCCCATGACGACAAGGTGGTCGATGTTCTCAGCGCGCAACAGCCGTTCGAGGCCGGTGTCCACAAAGGCGTTCGCGGAGCCCTTGGTGAAGTGGCGCTCCGGTGTCACCGGTGCCACGAGCGGGTAGATCTCGACGCCTGTGGTCCCCGGGACGAAGAACGTCGCATCCGCTTCGGTGGCGATGTGCTGGAAGTGTATGACGGTCGTGCCGGTTGCACGGGCAGAGTCGAGGACGCCCCGGGCAACCACCGCGGCGGACTCACTCCCGGAGAGGGGATATGCGCCCCCGGGGAAGTAGTCCTTCTGGATGTCAATGACCACAATTCCAGTGCTCACACCTGCTCCGCTTCGTTTCCTGTGCCGATTCCCCCACACGACTCTAATTGTTACGGGCCGGATTTGCAGTGTCACGGCGCTGCCGTATTCTCGGCTCCATCCTCCCCGTTTCATTTCCGATCCCGCAAGGACATCGTGACCGCCACATATACCGGAATCTCCGTCGAATTGCCCGTGCTGACCTGGGGCGATCCCGCCGCGTCGCGGAGCGTGCTGCTGCTTCACGGACTCACGTCCGCGGGAGCGGTCTGGTGGCGAGTCGCGAGCGGACTCGCTGCGGAGGGATGGTTCGTGGTCGCTCCCGACCAGCGTGGCCACGGTCGGGCCCCGCGCACGACCTCGTATCCGCTGGAGGGATTCGTCGCCGACACGCTGCGGCTCCGCCCGGCGCCGGGGAAGCCCTGGGACCTGGTCATCGGGCACTCGCTCGGCGGCGCTGTCGCGCTCCTCGCCGCGGCGGGCAGCGACGACTGGACTCGGAGCGTTTTGCTTCTCGACCCACCGCTCACCCTCGGACCGGACTCGGTCGCACCGCTCCTCGCCGAAACGATCGCGGAGATCACCGATCCGACAACGGCGGGAATACTCAGCCAGAACCCGGGCTGGCACGCGGAAGACGCGCACCAGAAGGTGGAGGCCGCACGTGTGGTCAGCCCGTTCACGGTCGAGCGCGTGCTGAGCGACACCAGCCCCTGGGATCTCGAACCGCACCTCGACGACGTCCGGGTGCCGGTCAGGCTCCTCGGCGCGGACCCCGCGTCGGGCAGCGCATCGGTGCTTCCCGAACAGGGCGAGCGCCTCGCAGCCCGGCACGCGAACCTCAGCTACGCGTTCGTTGCGGGTGCAGGGCATTCGATTCACCGGGACTCGGCGGATCGCGTGATTGCCGAGGCGCTCGGGGCCGCGATCACGGCCGCGCGTACAACCAGTCCATGACCGCTGGACACGCCTCGAGCACGGAAATGTGGCCGTCGTCGGGGCGCAGCCGGAGCTCGGCTCGGGGAAGGCGCCGACTCAGCCAGTCGGCGTGAGATGGCGGGACCACCCGATCCCTGACGCCCTGGAGGAGCAGGACCGGGGCGGAGACCGCGGAAACGGGGAAGCCCCACGGGGCCACGAAGGCGAGATCATCATCGATCAGGCCCTCCGGCCCCGCTTCCGAAGCCAGGCCGACATCGGTGCCCAGGGAGGCCCACGGGCCCGCCAGTGCGTCGTAGTCCGCCTCGATGAAGCTGTCCGGGTCGAAGTCCACGGTTTCCTCGTACGTTGTGCGCTCCGCGCGACCGAGCAGTGCCGCGCGGAGGGAGGCTCCGTCCGTGGCCATGCCGGCGAACCAGTCGATACCGTCGGCGTCGAGCGGGGCCAGACTCGCGAGGCAGCCCACTGCCGAGACTCGCTCCGGCAGCAGGGCGGCGCAAGCGAGGGCGTGCGGACCGCCGCCGGACGCGCCCATGACGGCGAATCGGGCGATGCCGAGCGCGTCGGCAAGCTGTTCGACGTCGGTGGCCGCGGCGGCCACGTCACGACCCGGCAGCGCAGACGAACCGCCGTAGCCGGGCCGGCCATACGAGATGAGACGGATGCCGCGAGCGGCCGCCGCGGACAGCAACGGCTCGAGCAGGGCTCCCGTCTGGGGTGAACCGTGCTGCCAGAGCACGGTGAAGGCCGAGTCGAGTTCGTGGTCGGCGGCGCTGTCGTGCACGCGGAGCGTGCGACCGTCGCGAAGGTGCAGGTCCTGAATGAACACCATGGAGACATCCTAGGCAGGGGG
>NZ_JASJXJ010000252.1:0-2596 GCF_035018685.1 Cryobacterium sp. RTC2.1 | reverse complement strand
GTGAGTATTAGCGCTTCTGGGGGCCACCGATATTGACTTTGGGGGCCACCGGGCGGTGTGACCAGTAGTGCGCTCGGGGGCCACCGAATATTGCTGTTGGGGGCCGTCTGCTTAGCTCCTTCCGCCGCGTGTATAGGCACCCGGCAGAAGGAGTAATCAACAATGGTACGAAGGATCAACGCGAAGCTCGTGCTTCAACTCCGCGCCGAGGGCATGACGGGGCGCGCGATCGCTCTCGCGCAGGGCATGTCGCGGAAGAGTGTGCTGGCGGTGTTCGATGCCGCGGAGAAGACCGGCATCGGCAGCGACGGCCATGCCGGCCGCAGCGAGGCCGAGGTGTATGCGCTGCTGTTCCCGGGCCGGGGCGAACACGACAGCGTGTTCGTGCAGCCCGATTGGGACGCGGTGCACAAAGAGCTCGCCAAGGTGGGGGTGACGCTGAAGCTGCTCCATGGCGAGTACGTCGACGGGTGCGCGGTGTCGGGGCAGCCCGCGATGGGATACGACCGATTCTGCAAGTCCTACGCGGCGCACACCCTGGTCACGGGGGCGGCGTCGCGGGTGGGCCACAAGGCCGGGCGGACGGTCGAGGTCGACTGGTCGGGGCCAACGATGCAACTCACCGACCCGGTCACGGGCGAGACGTCTCGGGTGTATTTGTTCGTCGCGTGCCTGCCGTTTTCTCGGTATGCGTTCGTGGAACCGGCGTTGGATATGCGGCAAGACACCTGGCTCCTGGCCAACGTCGCGATGTTCGAATGGTTTGGCGGAACGGTTCCTAGGATCGTGCCCGACAACCTGAAGACCGGCGTAATCAAGCACCCTCGCGAGGGTGAGGTCGTGTTGAACGACGCCTACCGGGAACTGGCGGCGCACTACTCGGCCGCGGTGCTGCCGGGCCGACCCCGGTCACCCAAAGACAAGGCGTCCGTGGAGAACACGGTCTCTCATGTTGCTACTTGGGTGATCGCCGGACTGCGTCATCGGAGCTTCGGAACGCTTCCCGAACTGCGGGCCGCGATCCGGGAGCGGATGAATGCCTACAACCGGGAACCGTTCCAGAAACGCGCCGGCTCCCGCCTCAGCGTGTTCGAAACTGAGGAGAAGGCGCTGTTGCGGCCGTTGCCGTCGGCGCCTTTCGAGATCAGCCGGTGGATCGTGGGGCGTCGGGTGCAAAAGAACGGGCATGTGGTCTGGGAGAAGAACTTCTACTCCGTCCCCTACGCGCATATCGGACAGGGCGTCGACCTGCGCATCACCAGCCAGGTGCTCGAGGTCTATCGCAACCATGAGCGGCTCACCAGCCACCTGTTGTTGGGTGAGCATGTCGTGAACGAATACCGCACCAACGATGGCGACCAGCCCCAGGGCGAGAAGTATCGGGAGTGGGACACCGTCCGGATCCGGGCTTGGGCCGAACGAGTCGGACCGAACATGGTGACCGTGGTGAACAGGATCTTCGAGGCCGTGCCGGTGGAAGAACAGGGGTTCGACGCCGCGCTGGCCGTGCTGCGGCTGAGCCGCCGCTACTCCAGCGAGCGGGTGGACAAAGCGTGCCAGATCGCTTTGGAGGGTCGTGTTCGCTCGCCCCGGTATGCGCACTTGCAACCGATCCTCGAGACCGGGCAAGACAAGACAGGCATCCGCAGGATTCCACGCTTCGAACCCGTCGAACCTGAATCGGGCGGATACGTCCGCGGCGCCGACTACTACGGAGGCGGTGCACGGTGAGCCGGATCGATATCGAGACCAAACGCAAGCTCCGTGAAATGGGAGTGGCCACCCTGTTGGACGCGTTCGACGCCCAGGACGCCACCCTCACCCTCGGCCTCGCGTTCGAGGAGCGAGTCAAACTCGCCGTTGACGACGCGCACTCCGTCTTCACCCAGACCAAAGTCGAGGGGCTGATTCGCCGGGCGAACCTGCGCTACCCAAACGCTGACCTGCGCCGCCTGGACCTCGTCGAAGAACGCGGCCTCGACCGGTCAATGCTCGCGGGGCTCGGCACCTGCTCGTTCATCGATCGACAGCAGAATGTCGTTTTCCAGGGCTTCACCGGGTCGGGGAAATCGTATCTGGGCTGCGCGCTGGCGAAGGCCGCCTGCCGGCACCGGGTGCGAGCGCACTACATTCGGATGCCGGAGCTCGAAGAGGCTTGGCAGCTGGCCCGCGATAAGCCGTCCGGGTCGACGAAGTTTCTGAACAAGTACGCCGCGTTCTCGCTGTTGGTAATCGATGAATGGCTCCTGGACGAGCCCGACGAGAGCACCAGGAGCATGCTGCTCGAACTCCTCGAGCGCCGCTACGACCAGGCATCAACGGTGTTCTGCACTCAATACGCCCAGAAGGATTGGCACCAGCGCCTCGGCTCCGGAGTTCACGCCGACGCGATCATGGACCGCATCGTGCACAACACCATCTGGGTCGAGACCGGCGGCCACAACATGCGAGAACACACCGCAGGCCAGGTCACGACATAACCGCTCGCGCGGTCGGGCGCCACTGGCCCCCGACCGCGCGATGACCCGGCACCCAGCGGCAATATCAGTGGCCCCCGAAGGCAATATTCACTGGCCCCCAAACCCACAAATACTCA
>NZ_JASJXJ010000251.1:0-2677 GCF_035018685.1 Cryobacterium sp. RTC2.1 | reverse complement strand
CCTCTGTTGGGTGTTTCTTGGGCATATCCGAATCCTTTCACCAGAAAGAAAGCGGCAGGAAAACCGGGACGGTTCACAGTCAGGGCATGCTGCTCCCTTCCTGCATCTGGGTGCGGATCTAATCGCTGCGTTGATATTGCGCCACCACCAGATCTCGGGTCGTGGTGTGATGGTCGGTTTCAGCAGCCTCATGGCCCCACCGACCAATGTCGCTAGTTGACCTGGCTCCGATAGATCCTGCGCGGGAAGGGCGAAAGCCTTGAAGAGCTCGGATCTGTGGTTGTCATCGACGGCTTCGCACTCGGATCGGAGGAGCTCGCATCTCTGGACGGCGCACTCCCGGGCGCGAGCGACCCATACCATCACGTCCGCTGCAGAGGCATCGTCGGGCAGGAGTGTGCCGTGGGAAGCCAGGTGCTCAGCGTTCTGGATCATGGGAAGACAGCCTTTCGATAAGGCTTGTGTCCAGGAGCGATGCGTAACGCCATACCCGTTCGTCGGTGTTGACGTGAGGCGGCTGCCGGTCGTCGTAGCCGCGGCGCCTGGTCGACCAACCTCCGTGGGCAAGGTTGTCAGCTCGAATCAGTTCCCTCATTCGGTCCATGTTGTTGAGGAGTCCGTACTCGCGACAGACGACGAGATCGAGCAGCGTGTTGGTCCGTTCGACGTTTCGGAATTGGTGTTGCCGTCCGGCCAGGATCGGCTTCAGTACATCGCGGTTCTTGATCTCGACCGCGGCGTTAGACGCCGGCAGGTGTGGTTGCGCGATGAGTGCCGGGATGGCGTCGGCGAATGCAGGCTCGTAGAGGCCACGCCTGATCGTGATCGGCGCCAGTGGCGATCCGACCGCCCTTGCGATCGCTTCGAACTCGTCCCACCACCTGGCCCAGCCGGTGACACCGCCCGAGACGAGCATGTCGCGGCTGAGTTTTGCCAGATGGTCTCGGAACTCTTGGCGGGGGCGCCGGTCTCTGGTCGTGCCGTCGTTAAATCCGACGGTGTCGCGGAGCATCAGACGCATGAAGTCGATGAAGTGGTACAGACTCGGGATCCTCGTGATCTCGGCCGACTTGAAAGCCGCGTCGAGCGCGCCGCTAATCGCGTTGCCGAAGTCAGAGATGACGACGTCGGGCCGGACGCCTAGTTCAGTGAGGATGTACTTCCAGCTCTGCGCGGTCGATGTGCCAGGCAACGCTCGGGCCAGACGCAGCCTGTTTTCCCTTCGAATAGTGTCGCCCACGGGCCGCCATGTGGTCGTAACGACGCTATGGATGGTCCAGCCCAGCTGCGACCGGCCGCCTTTCCGGCGGACGTAGATCGGTACTTCGTCGAAGACAAAAGTGATCGGCTTCTCCGGAGTCGCGCTCTTGGCTCGATCGCTGTCATTTGCAAGACGCTGTATGTGCTCTTGGTCACGAATAGTTGCGATGACGTCGTCGTAAAGTACGGGACCGTATTGCTCCAGCAGATCGGCAGAGAGGTGCCAAACGTCCGCACCGTCAGCGGCGCTAGACGTCATCGGGCGACGGTCGGGGGATGCAGATCCTCGATGGCTGAGCGCGTGGCGCTCTGCGTGCCCGGTCTTCTCTAGAACGTTGAGCGATGACTGCGCGTAGCTGACCCCGATCGACAGCTCGTTGAGGGCTTCAAGCACTGCTCGAACCGGCCACTTTGCACGGCGTGAGGAGGCCTGGGTCCCTCGATTGACACCAATGAGCTCCTCGCAGTCCGGACAATGGACTTCGGACTGTCCGATGTACTCGCGCGGAAGATTCAGAGTGAAGTAGTGGACGGTACCTGTCCCCGTCGTGCACCGATACCGCTGTTTCTTGACGAGCGTCCCGTACGAACCGTTGCGCACGATGTCAGATCCGGGGTGTGCCGGACACGCCGGCGACGGCGAAGTCAGAACAATTGGGACCTCTGCGCCGCCAACAAGGACCTGGAACTTGTGCGCATGGCCAGAAGCCAAGATGCATTCATAACGCTGCCACTGACGGCCGTGGTCATCTGTCCGGCGGCCTGCCTTGCGAATCTTGCTCCCCGAGTGACGTCGCTCAAGGCAGCGGACAGCAATAGCATCTCTCGGCACCAGGCACTCCAATGCTCACGGACACAACCACTTTGAGGCTACCCCGTCACCACTGATCGGCTAGGCGCCTGGCCAGCCGTTTCGCACTCCGGTTACCTCACGGAGCGGAAACTTCGCCAACACCGAACCAGGCGGTTAGGAAGCCGCCATGACGACCCGAAGCTTACGACAAACCGCGGTCGCACATGTCAACAGCCCTTGGAGCCACCGATGTACTTAGCGAACTGATCCCGTAGTCACCAAACTGCTTTGGACGACTCCGATGGAATTGCGTTCCAGATTGTCATTTCTTCGCAGCCGCCGCGCATGTTCCATTCGACCTCCACATCAAATCTGCGCGGACGAAGGCATACAAATGATTCACCAGTACGAGGCTCCCATCACACGAAGCGTGGGCGATGCGAAGCGCGCTATTCGCGCGGCCACAAAAGCCTGCAGGGACGCCGCCTTCGCCCGTGAGGTTGTCCTTCTCAGTGCGATCGAGGTCTGTGACTGGAACGGATTGTCCCCTAGGAGCGTGGGTCAGTAACGGCGAAGTTTAAAACGCCGACGGATTTCCTGGGCTGGGGTTGTTGGTCTGGGAAA
>NZ_JASJXJ010000250.1:0-2723 GCF_035018685.1 Cryobacterium sp. RTC2.1 | reverse complement strand
TCGCCCCAGCGAACTGAGGTTCCCATACGTTCGTTCCGACTCTGAGTGCCGCATCCCCTGTGGGGAGTAGGTCGAGCGTGGTCGGCGTGGCGAGGTGCGATTTGCTCGATCGAGGAGTGAAATATGAGGCAGCGCCTCAGAAATCGAGGCGGGCGGGAGGTATGCAGTGACGCCGCGACCCCGGCTGCGCGTGGTGAGCGACAATTCTCCAGGCGCGCAACTGGCCGATGCCATGGAGCCGATGGAATTCCAGCGGCAGTGCGTGGACGGTTTCGTCGCGAGCCAAGTGGCCCGCGGATTCAGCGCCCTCACCATCGACAACGGCACGGGCGTGCTTGAGCGTTTCCTCGCTTTGGCGGAGAAGCCCGCATGGGAGCTGACCGCCTTCGACGTCGACGCGGTCGTCGCCGCGCTTATCGAACGCGGCGTGGGACCCGTCACGCGCAGGGACTACGTCAGCACGTTCAGACACTACTTCCAGTTTCTGCAAGCCCGGCACTTCGCCGACGTTGAGGCTCGCTTCGGTATCCGTTTGGCCGACCCGATCGACGTGTTCCATGCTGGGCATCACGTAACCAGCGAGTCGCCCGCGACCCGCCCGCCCCCATCGCCCGAGCGCATGGATGACTTCTTCGCGTTCCTGAAGGCTCGAATGGAGCAGTCGCGAAAATGGGCTCCGATCGCTCGGGACTACGCACTCTTCCGGACGCTCTATCACGCAGGTCTTCGCTCTGCAGAGTCCTCGACGTTGGAAATCCGCGATCTTCATTTTGACCGAGGCCCGTTCGGGAAGATTCACGTGCGTTTGGGTAAGGCGGCGAAAGGCTCCGGTCCCAGGCCACGCTGGGTGCCCATGCTGGACGATCTGGGCCTGATCCTGCATTGGTATCTCGACGAGGTCCGCCCCAAATTTCGAGGAAGCAGCCCGGCCCTGTTCTGCGACGAGGGCGGCCGATTCATGAATTCAGGATCGATCCGTAACCGGTTGGCGGCCCTGTGCAGAGCGGAGGGCCGGCCGGTCCACGAGCAGTTCAGCCCTCATAGTCTGCGGCATGCCTGCGCGACGCGCAACTACGAGCGCGGTGTCGATCTCGTCGCCATTCAGCAGATGCTGGGCCATTGGAATGTGGGCACGACGATGCGATATGTGACGCCCTCATCTACGTTCGTCGAGGACGCCTATCGTCGTGCCCTCACGACCACTCTCGCCGAAGCGACCAAGGAGGAATAGGACATGGCAGAGTTTCGCTGGCGGCTCCGGATGGCTGCCGCTCAACGAGAAGTGTGGACCGGTGCTCAACTGCGGCGCCTGTTGGTCGACAAGGCCGGTCTGGAACTCTCATCCGCGTCGATCTCCGCCTTGATGACTCAACAGCCTTCGCAAATTAAGCTCGCGACTCTGGCCGCATTGTGCCAAGCGCTGGACTGCACCGCAAATGATCTCCTCGAACTTGATACGACCACCGACATCGGCAACGGGACTCCGCCAACTCCGGTCACGCAGGAGCCCCTCCGAGCGGCGGCCGGTCAGGAACGGTCTCGGGCCTCGCGCAATACCCCGCCACCATTCTGATGACGCTCGTCGGCAACTGCATCGACTGTGGAAGCCCCAATCTCCATGCTCGGGGTCGCTGCACCTCGTGCTATTGGAAAGCCAAACGCGAGGCCACGATGGAACCGTGCCCACGGTGTGGCCAACGGCGAGTGCTCCGTGCGGAACAGGACCTGTGCGGGATGTGCGTGCGCCGAGCTCGTCCCCGGAAAGAACCGACACCGCGAAACTGCGACCAGTGTGGCCGTCTGGCCAAACACGCAGCTCACGGACTATGCACGGCCTGCTATCAAAGGACCCACAACTCCCTGATCGACCGAACAGCCGCCGCTCTTATCCGGCTCGGGGCGAGCATTCCCAACTGGTTCGAACCCCTGGTCGACGACATCGGCGACCGATTCGTCAGCGCAGTAGCGGTGCGACACCTGCGGCAGATCGAACACCACCTAATCCAAGGAGTCTGCACTCCCGAAGCTCTGGTCCGCGCGCTGCGTTCACCCGGACGATCACCGGGCGACACCGCCCGAATCGTCAATGAGTATTTCGTCACGAATGGGCTCGGATCCTTCCTCCAAGACGAGGAAGACCGCCGGAGCGCGGGGCGCCGAGAGCGCCGCCTGGCCCGCGCCCCCATCCCCTTCCGCCCGGCCGTGGCAGCCTTCTGCGACTATCTCCTGCGATCGCGCACTCGAGCAAACCTGGTCGGCGGCCGCGGACTCAAAGACGCCACGATCGAGGCCCGACTGGCTGATGTCGCGGCCCTGGCCAACTTCCTCGAGAGACGCGGCATCAACGATTGGGCCGCCGTCACCGCCGGCGATATCGAGGAGTTCCTCGGGAGCCGCTCCCGGCATCGGCTAGCCAGCTTCCGCATGTTCTTCACCTTCGCTGGCAAACGAAAGCTCATCCTGATCAACCCGGCCCTCGGTCTGACTCGACCACGCCCAACAGGCTTCGCCGGACGAACGCTCAACAGCGCCGAACAACGCCGACTTATCCATCGGTGGATACTCACCACCATCGACCCGAGAGAGCGCGTGGTCGGACTGTTCGCTCTTCTCCACGGTATGAGCAGCCGTCAGATCCGCGCTGTTCTGGTCTCGGACATCAGCACAAAGGCAGGGACGATGGTCATCGCGGGACGGCCGTATAACGTGCCGCTGGACCCCAT
>NZ_JASJXJ010000249.1:0-2743 GCF_035018685.1 Cryobacterium sp. RTC2.1 | reverse complement strand
TTTTCCCAGACCAACAACCCCAGCCCAGGAAATCCGTCGGCGTTTTAAACTTCGCCGTTACTGACCCACGCTCCTAGCGGCCGAGTGATTGAGTTTCACACTGACGACCTGTCAAAATCCGCAGGGTGGAAAACTGACCTCGCTGAGTTCTCCAACTTCCTAAGTCTTGTCGATGATCCCGCCGCTGCTAGGTCGATGCTCTTGTCTCTCGGCGTCGAAGCCAACCGTGCAGATGATCTCGTAGGTCGATATGCACGAGATGCGCGCAGAGTGTTGCTCGATTCAAGGCATCAGCGGGACAGGTATGTTCTCGATATCCAACAGCGGCTGGAAGCAGAGTTGACCGAGGAAGGCCTCGACGTGCCCGCAGGAGAACTGGAAGTCCTTGTGCGGCGCCTTGTCCCGACGGCTTCGTTGGCTGCCGCGCTCTCAGCTTCAATACCTGACCAGAGGCTCCAGACTCCGCCTTCGTCGGCGACGATCGTCATCAACCAGCAATTCATTGAACATGCGGCAGGCGTCGTAGCCCAGACCATATCCGGTGGAGTCAACCTCGGAACACCCCTCGACGAGATCCTGAGACTCGTACGACAGGTCGGAGGGGACGGCTCTGATGGGCTGGAGACCGCAGCCCGAGAACTAGCAGATGTTGGCGCTCCATCCGCCAACCGCGTTACCGCACGTCAGAAGCTGCGAGCATTCCTAATCAGGAACGGACAGCGTATCGAGAGCGCTGCCTTCGCAACTGCATGGAAGTGGCTGGAGTCTCAGATGGGGGGAAACTAGGACTGGCGACGGCATCTGGATAGGAATACCGCAGCATGAGAAGTCTCTCCGCGCGGTTCTGGATCAGCTCGGCGGCCACATGGGTGTTCGTGTTGCCGGTCGGTGGATTGCTGACGCGTCGATATGCACGCTGTGATTGTAGGCGCTCTTTGGCGGTGTTTTGTGATCGCTATTTGGTGTCGTAGCTTGTGAAGGTCTGGCCAGTAGATTGATCTGGCAGTAGTCCCAGGGTTCGGGCTCGGCGGTAGAAGGTCGCTCGGGACATTCCGAGGTCGAGCGCGACCTGGGCCGCTGGCTCTCCGCCTTCTATGAGCCGGCGGGCGTTGCGAATTTGGCTGTCAGTGATGGTCTGCGGGCGACCGCCTAGGTCCTTGCCGGCCGCGCGGCGTTTGGCGATGGAGTCGACCACGCGCTCTCGCTTGATTTCGTGTTCCATCTGGCCGAGCGCCGCCATGATCGTGAACAGCATGGACCCCATCGGCGTCTTTGTGTCGACGTCGCCGCCGCCCAGGTTCAGCACCCGGAGGCCGGCGCCGCGGCCGCGGAGCTCTTCGGCGAAGGCGAGCATGTTCTGCGTCGATCGGCCCAGCCGGTCCAGAGTCGTGATGACGAGAGTATCGCCGTCTTCGAGGGCGTCGAGAGCCCGGTCAAAGTCGGGCCGTGATGCTCGAGCGCCGGAGATGCCGTGGTCAACGTAAAGGTCGTCACGGCGGACGCCCGCGGCGAGAATGTCGGCCTGTTGCCGGTCGGTGGATTGCTGGCGCGTCGATACACGCGCGTAGCCGATCAGCTTCGTCACTCTGCTCCTGGTGTGTCTCATAACTAACGGTGGGTACCGCAATTCAAGCAGGAGGTTATGCGACGTTGTTATGAGACTCGCCGCGTCGCTAGATTCTGCCAATCTTGAGAGGCGCCGGAGCTAGGACATGAGACGTCTCATATCCCTAGGTTTATGAGGCATGCGGAGGCCTTGAACAAGGTTTCTCATTGACATCCGCGCGGAACCAAGCCAGGACCATTCAATCCTTTCTGAGGTACTACGCGAGCAGGGAACCGTCGCTATCGTCGGCTCAGGCTATTGTGAACGCATGTCATTGGACTGGTTGGGCCCCTCCGTAACTCTGGTGCTGGGCGTAGCCGCCTTCTTCGTCGGTGGGGCGAGCGAGAGGCGTCGGGACCAACGGCTTTCGGCGCGCGAGCAAGCGGCACGAGAGCAAGCTGCCAGAGAACGACGTAACGAAGAGCGACACCGTTTTCAGCTCGAAAACTACTTGGCCCTACAAGACGCATTACGGGAGTACATGCGCACGATCGCGAAGATCATTTGGGCGGACACGGCGATAGTCAAAGAGCACGGACAGTTCACGATGCTTCCGGAGGACCTCAGTCAAAATGCTTTCGATACTGGCATTGTGTTCGGTCGCCTGATGAATCGCGTTGTGGACGACGAGTTGCGGGACCAATTGGAAAAGTTCAACTTGATAGCCGCGAAGACCTCGATCCCGCCCTTGGATAAATCGATTTCGAAGGAGCGTGCAATTGCGCTCATGGACGACCGCAATGATGTGCTGACGAACACGTATCAAAGGGCCGCTGACATGGTTGGTGATCGCCTGCGGCGTGAGCTGAAACGCTAGGCTAACGGCCCGGGGTGATGCCGCGTCCTTTTGACTAGGAAGGATTCATTTCACCAACCTTTTAGGATGCGGAAATCGGCCTGCTTTGCGCCCCTGCCTGAGGTGGAGCGACGGTTCAATCACACCGGAACCGCCACGTACGCCCCGCTACTTTCTCGCAGGCCACGCAAAAGAGCATCGCCGTCGACTAGGTATCTCGACGCGACAACAAAGGTGTTAACACGTGGTTCTTGACCCTAGACGTATGGATTCGTTAGCGACGTTTCGTTAGCGACGTAAGGCTGGTCGTGGGGTGGGGGGGGGGGGGGGGGGCGGGGGGG
>NZ_JASJXJ010000248.1:0-2746 GCF_035018685.1 Cryobacterium sp. RTC2.1 | reverse complement strand
GTGTTGAGGTACGTGGTCGTGGACGCGACGGTGACCGCGGTCGAGGTCGTGTCCGTGCCTCCCATGCCAACGGCGTCGATGGTGATCGAGTCGGCGGTGACCGCGGTCACGAGTCCGCTGACCGGGAAACCTCCTGTCATCCCGCCCGGGGCGCCGGTGGCGCCGTCGGTCGGCATGTCCGTCGGCATGTCAGTCGGCATATCGGTCGGTGCGGTCCCATCGGGGGCACCGCTCGGCATGGTGCCGTCGGCCCCGCCCGTTCCGCCCGCGCCGCCACCGCGGTTGCCCGTCGTGCAGGCTCCATCCACCGCGTCGGTCACGGTCACGCTCGTCGCGGCGGTGGCCACCGTCGTACCGCTCGCCGCGGTGAAGCCGGAGACGGAGACGCAACGGCCGACGGAGACATCCGTCAGGGCGCCCGTCACGGTCGCAGTGATCGTCGTCGCGGCCGTGTACGACACGGCGGTCTGGGTGCTGGAATCCTGAACCTGCAGGATGCCGGCGGCAACGGAGGCGATGGTGCCGGTGATGCCCCCGTCTCCCTGCCCCCCAGCCGAGGCCGCCGGGGCTGACGAGGCGGCCGGGACCGCGGCCGTGCTCGCCCCCGCGGCGCAGCCGGTCAGGAGGAGCACTCCGCCGAGGGCGAGAAGAACTCCGAAGTTGGTGGCGAAACGGGTGGTCGGTCGAGTGCGGGTCATGAGGTCTCCAATGGACGTGGAACGGTGGCTGAAGCGGATGCCCGGGGCCGGTTCTGCCTGCCGGGCGAGTCGTGCGGGGCGTGGGTTCGGTTGACGCGCATGGCTACTCGCTCCTGAGCGCATCGATCGGCGCGAGCTTGGCCGCCCGGGTGGCGGGGTAGACCCCGAAGACGATGCCGATGGCGATCGCCACGCCGATGGACAGCCCGACCGCGAGCGGGGACACCACGATCGAGCTTCCGATCACCGCGGGCAGGGTCAGGGCGGCAACGACGCCGATCACGGCACCGAGGATTCCGCCGGACAGCCCGAGGATGGCGGCCTCGATCAGGAACTGGCGCCGGATCGCCCACGGTGGGGCGCCGAGCGCCTTGCGGAGGCCGATCTCCCTGGTGCGCTCGGAAACCGAGACGAGCATGATGTTCATCACGCCGATGCCGCCGACGAGGAGCGACAGCCCGGCGACGCCGGTGAGGAGGATCGTCAGGGTCTGGTAGACCGCTGTCGCGGTGCTGACCAGGGCGTCCTGGCTGCTGATGGTGAAGTCGGCGTCGTCCGTCGAGGAGATCGAGTGCAGGTTGAGCAGGAGCGCGTCGGCCTCCTGGTACGCGGCGGACAGTTGCGTGTCCGAGGCGGCCTGCAGGTAGATCGTCGACACCGCATTGCTCGAGGTGCCGCCGACGAGGGCGGTGGCCGCCGTGCTGAACGGCACGATGGCCACGTCGTCGAGGTTGCTCGAGGAATCCGAGCCCGCCGTGGCGAGCACGCCGACCACCTGGAAGGTCTTGTCGCTGATCACGACGGACTGGCCGACCACGTTCTGGGTGCCGAAGAGTTCGTCGGCGGTCTCCGAGCCGAGCACGACGACCGCTGCGGAGGCATCCGCCTGGGCCTGGGTGAAGAAGGAGCCGCGGGCGAGGGTGCGCTGCCGCACCGAGGTCCACGCTGTCGTGGTTCCCGTGACCGTCGTCGTCCAGTTGGTGTCATTGGCCGTCAGCGAGAGCGAGGTGGTGCTCTCCGGGGCGACCCCGGAGATGTCGGGGGCGTTCACGGTGGAGCTGAGGGCCTCGGCGTCCTTGATCGTGAGTGTCGCGCTCGTGCCGAAGCCGCCGCGGGTTCCCGTTGTGCTCGTGCTGCTGCCGGGGGCGACGATGAGCAGGTTGCTGCCGAGGGAGCTGATCTGGGCGCTGACGTCGAGCTGGGTGCCGAGGCCGAGGCCGACGGTCAGGATGACCGCGGCGATGCCGATCAGGATCCCGAGGATCGTGAGCATCGAACGCAGGGCGTGGGAGTAGACGGCGCTCCAGCTGGTGCGGAAACTCTCCATCCAGGTCATGCCGCATTCACCTCGTCCCTGATGATGGCGCCGTCCTTGACCCAAACGATGCGGCGGGCGCGCTGGGCGACCTCGAGTTCATGGGTGATCAGGACGATCGTGCGGCCGAGGGCGTTGAGTTCGTCGAACAGGGTGAGCACGTCGCGGGTCGACACCGAGTCGAGGTTTCCGGTCGGTTCGTCGGCGAGGATCATGGTCGGTTCCCCGACGAGGGCCCTGGCGACGGCGACGCGCTGCTGCTGGCCGCCGCTCATCTCTCCAGGCTTGTTGTCGAGGCGGTCGCCGAGGCCGACGCGTTCGAGGGCGCGGCTCGCGCGCTTCCTGCGTTCCTCGCGCGGGACGTGCCCGTAGACGAGCGGAAGTTCGACGTTGCGCCAGGCCGGGAGCGAGGACAGCAGGTTGAAGCCCTGGAAGACGAAGCCGATCTGCTGGTTGCGCACGCTCGCGAGTTCGATCTCGTCGAGCTCCTCGACGTCGGTGCCGCCGAGGCGGTACTGGCCGCGGGTGAGGGTGTCGAGGCAGCCGAGGATGTTCATGATGGTGGATTTCCCGGAGCCGGACGGCCCCATGATGGCGACGTACTCGCCCTCATGGATGGCGAGGTTGATCCCTTTCAGTGCTTCGAATTCGATGGTGCCGGACCTGTAGGTCTTTCCGGCGTCGATGAGCTCGATGACGGGGCCTGCGGCATCCGCTTCGAGCACCCACGGGT
>NZ_JASJXJ010000247.1:0-2940 GCF_035018685.1 Cryobacterium sp. RTC2.1 | reverse complement strand
ATCCCACGGTGGCTCTTTACGTTGACGAAGCAACGCTCAAGAGTGGGAAACCACACCACTCACCGGGACGTAACCCCTGTTTGCGCATTTTGCTCTGGGAAGCGTCCAGTTGCAGGTCTTACAGATTTTGGTGCCACACACCCGCTCCTAGCGTTGTTTTGGCACCCAACTCGCAACGGAAGAAGAAAGCTGAGTACCGTTTCGGCCGGGTCGGCTTTTGAAGCATGGTGGCGCTGCCCGATTGGACACGAGTTCAAGAAGGCCGTCCATCTATTCCGCCGCTACCCAAGCTGTCCCAACTGCAGAGACCCGCATCGCTTTCGGGTACTTGTCGACCTACGAGAGAAGTACCCGAGTTATTCGGCACAGTGGGATCCTGAGCGGAACGCGACCAGCGTGCCACCGCCACTGTTGCTCGATGGCTACGACTCCGTTTGGTGGATATGTCCGAGTGGACATCCATTCAGTTCGACGATTGAGAACCGCCGGAGGCGCAAATGGAAGTGCCCTGCGTGCAATTCACGGCGCGCGCTGAGCGGTTTCAATGACCTTGGAACCACGCATAAGTCGATTGCGGCCGAGCTGCATCCAACGCTAAATGGGAAACTTCGGGCTGAGACTCTCTTGCCGCAATCACAAAAACGCGTTTGGTGGCTGTGCCCCAGCGGGCACGAATACCCGGCTGTTGTGGCCGTCCGCACCAAGCTGGGTATCGGGTGCACGAAGTGCACTGGCCGAAGCATCATCAAGGGTGAAACTGACTTTGCCACTGCCAGGCCCGAGAGCGCAGCGCGATGGCATCCCACACTCAACGGGGATATTACTCCCAGTGATGTGCATCCCGGTTCGGCCCAAAAGGCGTGTTTCACGTGTCCCTGCGGAAAACCGTATTGGACAGAAATACGCATGATGCGAGTCGACAGGTACTGCCGGGAATACACCGATTACCTCCGCTGGCACAGCGCCGTCGAAGACTTGGAGGTCAGTGCTGCATCGTAGAGTCAAGGTGTGATCGAACCAACGTACGCGCTCTCATGGCCGCGCGAACTCTTCGAGTGGGCGGCCAGTCGCATTCTTGACTCCGAAAGAGAGTTTCCCAAGGCAAAGATTGCGCTACTCCTGGAGGAGGCTTTCGACGACGACGATGTCGCCGGTCAATTTCTGCGAATGGGCACGGGATCTTTTGGCTGGGACTTTGAAGTGCCGCCCACTGCTAGCTCTGCACAGGATTGGTTCGTTGAACTGCTCAAAGACGAGTCGCGACTGCAGCCGTTCCGGCGACCGCTGTATTGGGCGCAAAGATACGACACGGATCTGGACGGCGGGACCGATATCTCTACCGGATTCGCGGGAGACTTCCTCGATCTCATCAACAAGCTCTCCGAGACTGGCTACATTCCAAAGGTTCTGCCGAAGTGGTGCCCGGACGCGGACAACCCGTCCGACGAATGGGTTTCGCAGCAAATATCGACAGCCATCCGAATCAGGACCGTCTGGCCGGAACTGATCCGAGATCCAGACACGGCATCTGATGCCCTCCTTTTCTCCCTTGTCGAGTACTTCCATGATCAAGCTCAACGCCCCAGCACATTTACGGTTCACGACTATGCGGGATGCGGCCGCCACTACGAGGGCTACGACGCGGTCGCCGGAAGGGCGATCTATCGCTGGCGAGTAAACCAACTACTTCGCGATCACAACATATCTCTTCAGCTTGCGGCCAACGGCGAAGAACAGGGTCGGCTCATACGTGAGTTCAGCGCGCCGCTTCAGGAGCTTGTGACTGAGCAGCTGGAAGCGCGCCAACAGCCGCAGGATGAGATTGCACATGCAATCCGTGACTTTCGGAGTCGAGGCGCAAGCCTTGTAGCCAAGCGGGCGGCAGTCACTTTGATTGCAAATAATCTTGAAGCGCGACGGAAGACGCTAAAAGCTCTCGTCAGTGACGATGAGAATGATCTCTTCAACATTGCCAACAATTTCGCAATCCGCCATCGGAACCCGAGCCAGAAGACCGACTATGGAGATCAATTTCTGGACTGGATATTCTGGAACTTTCTTGCTGCCACGGAACTACTCGACGCTCTTGAGCGGCGCGGGAGCGGTCTTCAGTGAATGTGGCCAAGTTAGATGCGACGCTCCGACCACGAGTGCTATTCAGCGATGGCCAACTATTTGCGAAAGTGGCCAACTAAATGGAGAAATGACACCTGGACCGGTAGGACGGCGGAAGGCCGGGAGCGCACTGCGCCCCCGGCCTTCCTCGTTCGTTCCGGCCGGCTAGTGGGCGGCCGTGGCGGCGGCGTGGCCCGAAGCGTCGTGGCCCGAAGCGTCGTCCCCCGTGTCCTGTGCTGCGCCGTGTGCCAGGTGCTCGGCGATCTTCTGGATCTCCGGGCCGTAGGTCCCGGTCCCGGCGTCGGTGGCGATCTGCTGGGCCGCGGCATCCTGCTGCTCGGCCGGCAGCGCCTTGAGCGCGGTCAGGGCGCTCTGCAGCTCGACCGGGAGCTTGTCGAACAGGGCGGGGTTGTCGACAAGGCTCAGGGCGAGCTTGGTGACGGCGGGACCCGCGTCCGTGGTGTCCGTCGCGGTGTCGCCGCCGGTGCCGGGGGTGCCGGCGTCGAGGCTGCCCTCGAGCGCTGCGTGCAGGGCGGCGCGCAGCGGATGCTCCGGGTCGGCCTGGATCGCAACGGCGAGCGCCTGCGCCTGCTCGCCATAGTTCCCGGCGAGAGCCGACGTGGCGATGAATTCGGCGGCGGCGGTGCGGTCCCCGTCCGAGGCCTGCGTGAGGGTGGTCAGGTCGGCCTGCAGATTTGCAGGCAGGCTCGCGAAGAGCTCGGCGTGATCTGAGATCGTCGCGGCGACCTTCTGGGCCTTCTCGCCGAAGTCCTGTCCGTGCGCGAGGTCCCCGCGCAGCTCGTGCGCGACGGAGCTGAAGAACGA
>NZ_JASJXJ010000246.1:0-2999 GCF_035018685.1 Cryobacterium sp. RTC2.1 | reverse complement strand
GGTAGGCCCACTTGGAACCGATCAGGGCGCCGGAATCGAGAGTGACGGGCGGTGCGTTGAATACCGCGCCCTTCTCGACCAGGTCCCGGTATGCCGCGTCGAGGTCCGACACTTCGAGGCACACATGCGCGCTGCCGACATCACCATTGCTTCGATCGAAGTCGCGCCCCTCCGGGTTGTGGTATTCCAGGAATTCCAGGCGGGTGTTCCCGATCATGATCATCGAGAATGCCAGCGCGGCATCGTTCACCTGGACGCTGCGGGAGAGTGCCTCTCCCGAACCCTCGCTGACGGGACCAGGAGTGAGCCCGAACATTCGCGAGTACCACTCGAAGGAACGCTTCATGTCGCGCACCGTCACTCCGACGTGGTGCACTCCGAGAACCTGGAAGGCCATCTGACTCTCTCCTCTGCGTCCCGCCGCACTGCGGGTCGCTGTCGTCGTGTTGTCACTCGACTCACATTCTGCTGCGTCGGGATCGCTTTGTACAGTGTCACTACACAAGTGTGCACCGATCGCGCACGCCGGATCGCGGGGGGATGGTCCTTCGCGGTGGTCGAGGACGATCCACCTTCCCCAAACCTCGGCGTTGCCGATTCTCGAATCGTTACCGGCAACTACTTGTGAACAGCTCAGGACTTTTGTAAAGTGACGCTCAACACACAGCGCGTGACATCGACGTTGCCCGGTGAGAATTGTTGGGAGAAAGCATGATCGACGCAACGGTGCGTGAACCGGCGAAGCTACTCAGTTCGCGACCTGTCGTCTCCAAGGGATTCGTCACCGTCGGCGTATCCACGGTGCTGCTCTTCGTGGTCTGCGCCCTTGTCGCGCCGACGAGCGTCTCCGGCGGGGCTGTGCTCGGGATGATCCCCTTCGCCGCCGTGCTTGCAATCGTCGGCCTCGGCCAGATGCTGGTCGTGCAGCAGGGCGGAATCGACCTCTCCATCCCCGGCGCCGTGTCGCTCGCCATCGTGATCGTCAGCCACGAGCCGGACGGTGACAACAGCAGGCTGTTGCCCGCGGTCGTTCTGGCGCTGGCCTACGCGATCGGGGCCGGCCTGCTCAATGGCTTCATGGTCGGCCGTCTCGGACTCAACTCGATCATCGCCACCCTGGGAACGAACGCACTGCTCTTCGGGGCCGTCCTGGGCATTTCCGGCGGCACGCCGCGCAGCACGACCAGCCTGCTGGCCGGAATCGCCGGCGGCCTGACCTGGGGCATCCCGAACTCAGCATTCTTCGCTCTCGCCGCGCTGGCGCTCGTGACCGTCATGGTCAAGCGCACGGTAGCCGGGCGGCGTTTCGAAGCCGTCGGGGCGAACCCGCTGACTGCCCGTGCGACGGGCCTGCGCGTGACGATCCATCAGTCGCTGGCTTTCGTGTGGGCCCAGCTGCTGTACTGCCTGGCCGGCATTCTGCTCGCCGGCATCACCAACCAGCCCACTGCCTTCCAGGGCGACGCATACCTGCTCCCGGCGGTCGCGGTCGTCGTGCTTGGCGGCACATCGTTGCTGGGTGGCCGCGGGTATCCCGTCGCCACGGTCATCGCGGCGTTGTTTCTGAGCCAGCTCGACCAGTTCGTGCTGTCACTCGGCGTGCCCTATGCGGTGCGCACCCTCGTGCAGGCGGCGGCGCTCGCCGTCGGCGTGGCGCTGTACACGGTGGACTGGGCGGCATTCCGCCAGAGGTTCATCCGCAGGTCCCCCCGGATCGGCACCCCGGCATGACTGCTACACACCGGGGACAAGGTTTTCGACGGAGCGGTCGAAATAGTGCGACAGAGGCGTCGCTCTCACAATGGAGGAAATCAAACATGAAACGTCCCAAGAGTCTCGCAATGCTCGTCATGTCCCTCGCCGCAGCTTCGCTGGCGCTCGCGGGCTGCAGCGGAACGTCATCGAGCTCGGGCTCCGGCTCGACGGCGGATGCCGGAACTTCTGTGGCAGGAGCACCGTCGTGGTGTGGTCCGAAAAAGATCTCCCTCGGTCTGCTCGACGGCTTCGGCGGAAACAGCTGGCGTCTGGTGACGACGGCGGCCGGTGCCGATGAGGCCAAGCTGTGCCCGAGCGTCACAAGCTACGAATACGCGGACGGCCAGGGCGACACCCAGAAGGCCATCTCGGACATCCAGGGCATGGTCGCCAAGGGTGTCAACGCCCTCGTCGTGTTCCCGGACGCCGGCCAGGCCATGCTGCCCGCCCTGCGCAGCGCATACAAGGCCGGCGTCGTGACCGTTCCCTACCGGGTCGACCCGGGCGGCAAGGACGGCGTGGACTACGACGCCTGGATCGGCGCGGACTTCGTGACCGATGGCAAGAACTGGGGTAACTGGCTCAAGACCAACCTCCCCGACGGCGGCAACATCCTCTTCATCAGCGGGCCGAAGGGCAACAGCCAGGCCGTCGACGAGCTGACGGGCATGAAGTCGGTCATCACCGACCCGAAGTACGTCTTCATCGGCGAGACGCCCGAGGTCACCAACTGGGACCCGGCACTCACCCAGCAGGTACTCACAGCGGACATCGCGAAGTACCCGAAGATCGACGCCATCGTCTCGGACTTCGGCCCGTCGCTCGTGGGCGCCCTTCCGGCCTTCGCGAAGAGCGGGCGTTCCGTGCCGGCCATCGTCACCTCTGACGGAAACTCCCTCGGTTGCTTCTACACGGACAACAGCGCGGCCAACCCGGACTTCAAGCTGATGACGGTCGCCACCGGAAACGACAACGTGCGACTCGCCGTCGACTACGCGGTCGCGAAGGCGACCGGTGGCGTGCTCCCGACCGACACGGTCTTCAAGGCCCCGGCCTTCGAAGACTCCGTGAGCGGAAAGCCGAGCACCGTGCAGTGCAAGAAGGACCTGCCCGGCGACATCTACCTCTCGGCGAAGATGTCGCCTGAGGACCAGGCGGCCCTGCTGAAGAAGTAGGCCAACCGGTGCCGGCCGGGGGGGGGGGGGGGGGGGGGGGGGGGGGGGGCGCGCCGCCCGCGGCGGGGG
>NZ_JASJXJ010000245.1:0-3030 GCF_035018685.1 Cryobacterium sp. RTC2.1 | reverse complement strand
GGTGGGGTCAGGCGTCGGACGGTTCTGCGGGGCCGGCGGGCGTGACCGGCATGCGCAGCGGGATCAGGTCGCGCGGCGGCATCGGTGCGGACCCCCGCACGACGACGATGCTGCGGAAGAGGTCCTCGATCTGCGCGGCGGCGTCCGGGTTGATGGCGCCTTCGCCCGCGATCACTCCGCGGAGGAACCAGCGGGGGCCGTCGACGCCGATGAAACGGGCCAGCCTGCTGGTTTCGGAGGCGTCCTGGCCGGTGGCTACTGGGATCTCCGCGACGAGCTCCGGACCGAACGGTCCTTCTCGCAGCGTCGTCGTGCCGCCCTGCTTGCCGATCTGGTCCGCGATCTGGTCGCGGATCTCGTGCCACAGCCCACTCGACCGCGGTGCGGCGAACGGCTGGACCTGCAGGGTCGAACCGGCGTAGTCCAGGCCGATGGCCACGACCCGCTTGCTGCCCTCTTCGATCTCGAGGCGCAGGTGCAGGCCCTCGCGCGGCAGGACCTTGACGCCGCCGAGGTCGACGTACGGTCGCACCGGGTTCGCCTCGCTCTCGTCGAGGGGCCCCTCTGTCTCACGGTCCTCCGGCGCCGACTTGGGCAGTGGTTCCGGGAATTGGTCCGCATTCGCGACGTCGGTCACGGGGTGTCTCCTGACATTGGTGAGCCGGCGGTCTGCCGGCCGTTTCCCGATTCACTCACACCCGTTGATCCGAAGCCGCCCGCGCCGCGCTGGCTGTCTGGCAGCCGGTCGACGGGAATGAAAGCGGCCCGGGAGACGGGCGTGATGATGATCTGGGCAATGCGATCGCCCACGGCGATCGCAAAAGATTCGGTCTGGTCGGTGTTGAGCAGCGAGACCTTGATTTCGCCCCGGTAGCCGGCATCGACGGTACCCGGCGAGTTCACGATCGTGATGCCGTGCTTGGCCGCGAGGCCGCTGCGGGGCACGATGAACGCCGCATAACCGTCCGGGAGGGCGATCGACACGCCGGTCCCGACCAGGGCACGCTCGCCGGGGGCAAGAACACGCTCTTCAGCCGAGTGCAGATCTGCTCCGGCGTCGCCCGGATGCGCGTACCGCGGAACGATGGATGCGGTTATCAACACTTCGACGCTTTCTGCCACGTGTCGAGGGTAGTGCAGAAGTCTGATCGAATAGAGCCATGCCTGAATATCGTGAAAAACTCTGGGCCTCACCAGCCCCATTCCTCGCGACCGCACTGCTGATGCCGGCGAGCATCCTCGTTTTCGCACCGATCTCGATGCTCTGGGGAATCATCATCGCCATCGTGCTCTACGGTGCCGCTATCCTCACGCTGCTGCTGACTGCTCCGGTCGTCTCCGTCGCGGACGGTGTCTTCACGGCGGGTCGCGCGCGAATAGGAACGGAGCTGATCGGGGAGGCCGTGCCCTTCGAGGCCGCAGAAGCGACGCTCGAGCGCGGGCGCAGGCTCGACGCGCGGGCCTGGCTGTTGATCAGGGGCTGGATCGGTCCCGTCGTGCGGGTCCCGATCGAGGATCCCCAGGATCCGGCACCGTACTGGCTCGTCTCGACACGCCACCCAACGACGTTGGCCGCCGCGATCAATGGATCACGACGGCCGGCATCAAGTAACTAAAACGCGCTTTTAGGAGTCGCACTCCAGGCAGACCGGGCCGAGCTTGGTCTCGTGCGACATCTGCGAGCGGTGCTTCACGAGGAAGCACTCTACGCAGGTGAATTCATCGGCCTGCGGGGGCAGGACGACGACATCGAGGTCGAGGTCGGACAGATCGGCACCGGGTAAATCGAACCCACCGGGGTTGTCTGAGTCGTCTACATCCACGACGCCAGACATCTTGTCCGGTACGCGCTCCTTGAGGGCCTCAATCGACTCAGAGTCGTCTTCGGACTTTCGGGGTGCGTCGTAATCGGTTGCCATGCCCATCCATTCATTCATTTAATGCCGATTAACGAAATCAGCGGGCACAGTTTGCAACAATCCCGAAGGAATAGCAAACTCTCGCCGCTGATAACTTCGGCTGAGTGGTCAACTTACGGCACGCCCGGCGTATTCCCCGGAATGAGGGGCGTTTCATGACAGTGTTGGCCAATCAGTGATCGCGAGAGGGCTTTCGCCATGCAGGATTTGAAGGTAATCGGAGTAGAGAACGGCGCGCTGCTTGCAGCGAGCGAGGATGGTGACCGTTTTCGGATCCCCATCGACGAGGTTCTCCAGTCCCGGCTTCGCCAAACCCAGATAGAACACACCCCGAAAACAAAGCTGTCCCCGCGGGACGTGCAAGCGCACATCCGTTCCGGCATGTCGGCTGAGGACGTCGCCGCCGTGACGGGAGCCCCGATCGACTTCGTCCGTCGCTTCGAGGGTCCGGTTGTCGCCGAACGCGAGTACATCGTCTCGTGCGCCCTCGGCGTGCCCGTCCACACCGCGATCGAGCCCGATCCCGGAGAGGGATCCGCGACGTTCGGCGGCGTCATCCGCGAGCGCCTCGCCTCCCTCGGGGCAACGGACGAACGCTGGGCCAGCTGGAAGGAACCCGGCGCCGGCTGGATCGTCAAGCTTGCCTTCACCGCGGACGACATCGACCACGATGCCCGCTGGTCCTTCGAACCGAAGAAGAACGCGCTCTCCCCCCTCGGCAACGAGGCCATCGCACTCTCCCAGCAGGGCGAGCTCAAGGGCGCGCTCATCCCCCGCCTCCGCGCGGTCGGCGCGGAGACGAGCCCCGCCGACGTGTCCCGCTTCGACAGCGGCGCATTCACGTTCAAGGAGTCGCTGCCGGACGAGCTCATGAACGACACGGCGCCCCAGTTGGATCCGATCCCCTATTCCCGCTCGGCCGGAACGACGGAAGCCGTGTCCAAGGCGGCTATCAAGCGTGCCGCAGAACCGCCCAAGAGCCTGAGCGAGACCGCGGACCTGCTCGAGTCCCTGCGCCGCCGCCGCGGCGAGCGTGAAGCCGCCGTCCTCGGCTCAGGCGCCCCCGTCCCGGACTCCCGGGGCGAAGCGCCGGCACCGGGCGGACCGCGAC
>NZ_JASJXJ010000244.1:0-3115 GCF_035018685.1 Cryobacterium sp. RTC2.1 | reverse complement strand
GTCCGGGTGCGCGGGCCCTCGCTGATCAGGACGACGCCGCCGCGACCGACCGCACGGTAGACCGCGTCCTGGGTCTTGCCGTTGACGGCGATGGGCATCTCGCTGCCGACCCAGCCGCCCTTGAGGGAGCTGCGCAGCACGGCGCCGACGGCGCCGGGCTGGCCTTCGATCTGGGAATAGGCGGCCTTCTCGGCACGACGGCCGAGGATGATCAGCACCGCGAGCACCCCGGCGAGGAGTCCGGCGATGATCCAGAGGACCAGCGTGAGAACGTTTCCGTCCGTCGCAACGATCGCGACGATGATCGACGCCACGAGCGGCACGAAGAAGCCCACGAGGAGGAGCGGAACGATTTTGGAATCGTACCGCCGGGTCATCTGGAACACCTGCCACATCTGCTTGATGCGGCCGGGTTCCTTGTGGGGTTTGGGAGTCTTGTCCTTGCTGCGTGCCATGATGTCGAGTTTACCGAGTCGCCAGAATCTCCGATGACCGATTTTCGGTCGAGTCAGCGACGATGCCGCCTGGGCGGGCGACGGCCTGGGCGAAGCCGAGGGAGGCATCCGCCAGGTGGCGGAGCTCGGCGGGCACCTCGCGGTTCGTCGCGAGCATCGACTGCGCCCAGAGGCGTCCTGCCCGGTAGGAGGAGCGCACGAGCGGACCGGAGAGCACCCCGAGGAATCCGATGGCTTCCGCTTCGGCATTCAGCTCGACGAACTCCTCCGGCCGCACCCACCGGGCGACGGGGAGGTGCCGGGCGCTCGGCCGCAGGTACTGGGTGATGGTGATGATGTCGGTTCCGGCGTCGTGGAGGTCCTGGAGCGCCTGGCTGACCTCGGCTCGCTCCTCGCCCATGCCGAGGATCAGGTTCGACTTGGTGATGAGGCCGGCGTCGCGGCCCTGGGTGATCACGTCGAGGGAACGGTCGTAACGGAAGGCCGGGCGGATGCGTTTGAAGATGCGCGGGACCGTCTCGACGTTGTGCGCGAAGACCTCCGGCTTTGCCGAGAACACCTCGCCGAGCAGGTCGGGGTTGCCGGAGAAGTCCGGGACGAGGATCTCCACTCCCGTACCGGGGCTCTGCGCGTGGATCTGCCGGATCGTCTCGGCGTACAGCCAGGCACCCTCGTCGGGAAGGTCGTCACGGGCGACGCCGGTCACCGTGGCGTACCGAAGGTTCATCGCGACGACGGATTCCGCGACCCGTCTCGGTTCGTCGGTGTCGTACTCCGCAGGCTTGCCCGTGTCGATCTGGCAGAAGTCGCAGCGCCGGGTGCACTGCGAGCCACCGATGAGGAAGGTCGCCTCGCGGTCCTCCCAGCATTCGAAGATGTTCGGGCAACCGGCTTCCTGGCACACGGTGTGCAGGTTCTCGCCCTTGACGAGGTCCTGGAGCTTCCGGTATTCCGGTCCCATCTTGGCGACCGTCTTGATCCAGGCGGGTTTGCGTTCGATGGGGGATTCCATGTTGCGGATCTCGAGCCGCAGCATCTTGCGGCCCTCTGGCACGGCGCTCACGCGGCAGCCACCAGTTCCGCGGCGAAACGGGCCCGGATCGGTTCCACCAGTTGCTCCGGTGTCACCTCCCGGCCGAGGACGCGGGAGATCGTGGTGATGCCGGCGTCGCGGATGCCACAGGCGATGATGTGGTCGTAGGGTTCGAGGGAGTTGTTGCAATTGAGCGCGAAGCCGTGCATGGTCACGCCTTCGGCGACCCGGATTCCAATGGCGGCGATCTTGTCCTCGAAGCCGGGACGGCCGACCCAGACCCCGGACCGTCCGGTGACGCGACAAGCGTCGACTCCGAACCCGGCGAGGACATCGATGAGGATGCCTTCGAGGCGTCGGACGTACCCGACGACGTCGATGGGTTCGGCGAGGCGGAGGATGGGGTAGCCGACGAGCTGGCCGGGACCGTGCCAGGTGATCTTGCCGCCCCGGTCGGTGTCGATGACGGGAGTTCCGTCCGTCGGCCGCTCGTCGTCGGACGTGCGTCTACCCGCGGTGTACACGGCGGGGTGTTCGAGGAAGATGACGGTGTCCGGGCGTTCCCCGGAAACAACGGCACGATGGACGGTGCGCTGGAGCTCAAGGCCCACGAGATACGGCACGGAGTTGGCGCTTAGCCCCGCGACGAGAAAGTCGAGCATTGGGCCAGTCTAGGTCAGCCCGTCCTCACCAGCTACCGGATCGGCCGGAGTGTGCACAGCCTGTCCTGAGTGGGCTTGCCGCCGGCTCTCAGCGGGCGAAGATCGCCGCGTGACGAGACGTGCGGGAAGTCGGCGGAGTAGGACGCCTGCTGCGGAGTCCCCTGCCGTGGTGGGGGACTCCGAAGCGCAGCCAGCGGATGCCGTCGGAAACGTCGCCGGATACCGGGTGCTGAGGCGCATCGGCTCTGGTGACCTGTCCGACGTCTACCTCGGTGCCTCTGCCGAAGGCGGGATCGACGGCCAGAGGGAGGTCGTCGTTCTCAAGGTGTTCCGTGAGGTGCACGCGGTGGGCGCAGGCACCGGCGGCGCGGCGATCGACAGGGAGGTGCGCGCCCTCGAGAGCATCCCGGACGGCGGGGTGGGCCGGTTGCTGGACGTTGCGACGTTGCCGGACGGCCGGGTCTGCCTCGTCCTGGCCGAGGACCGTGGCGGGGCGCTCGGGGCGGTCCTGGCCTGCGAGCGATTGCTGGACCCGGGGGAGGCGGTCACGATCCTGGCGCCGGTGCTCGCGGCCGTTGCGCGGCTCTACGACGGGGGCTGGCTGCATCCGGGGATCAGCCCGGGTGTGATCCGGTTCGACGGTGCGGGCCGACCGGTCGTCGGGGGCCTGGGCGGTTTGCGGGACCTGCCGCCGCCGGGGCAGGACCGCGACGAACTGCAGGGCGAGGCCAGGTGCGCCTGCGGTGATGTTGTGCAGGCCGTTCTCGACCGGGTCGCGAAGCGCGGGCAGCCGCCGGCCGACGCCCTGTTCGCGGCCTGGCGCTCTGGCACGTACCGGGAGGCGCTTGCCGGACTCGAGCGGGCGCTGTTCGAATGGTCTCCCGCGGCACCGGTCCGGTTCGGCGGGCACGACGTCGCCCCGGGACACGGGACGTCGACGGACATCCGGGGGCGTTCCCCCGGCC
>NZ_JASJXJ010000243.1:0-3120 GCF_035018685.1 Cryobacterium sp. RTC2.1 | reverse complement strand
CGCCATTCGTTGCTTTCTTACGTCTTGGGAGTCGTTGTCCTAGCGACAACGATCAACCTCGTTTCCGGACTCGCCCACTAACCATCTGCTTCAGCGCACCACGTACTCGCTCGAGACAAAACGTCTGGAGAAGGAACGAAGCATCCCCAGTGTTGCCAGAAAGGCGCTCGGGTCCCGGTTTCGTGTTCTGCTCCATACCGGTCAGGGCCCCGTCCCGGGGCTTGATTCGCGCGCGAGCTCCGTCTCGAAAACTCAGAACTAGACAGCCGTTGCCTGGCGGCCTTCCGAGCCCAGATGCGTGCGAGCCTCCCTCAACCCTTTTCGTTCTTCTTCGGCCAAAGGGTCACCGTTGATGGTCTTCCTTGGCGATCGCGCTTTTCCCGTCCTCTGACCCAACGATGTGGCCGTGAACTTCAGCAAGTGTTAGCGGCCTGGGGTTGTGGGATCGTCAACCGTTTCTTTGAGTTGGTCCGAGGTTTAGAGGAGTGCTTCGCGGGCGAGGACGATGGTTCTGTCTCGGGGAAGCTCGATGACGTCGACGGGGTCGGGTGCGAGCCTGTCGAGGGCTAGGAAGAGGACTTGGGCCCAGCGAAACATTTTGCTCCGCCGGTTGTAGCGGGGTACTGGGGTGGAAATGAAGAATGTTGCGCGTGAGGAAGCGAAATTTACTAGCGCTGTCTTGTCAACGGTGTGAGCTTCGGTCAGCAGTTCTGTCATCCGGGGTTGCTCAAGGAATCCGACTTTCGCGACGACGCGAACGATTCCGGAGGGGAACGTTTCGACGTTGATTCGTTGTTTCATCCCGACGGTGGAGGGGACGTCGATCGTTGACCAGCTCAAGAGGATGGAGCGTTTCTGGAGGGCATGATTTTGAGTGACCATTGTGCGCAGGGCAACGGGCACAATATTTGGATTCCGGGTAATGAACACTGCGTCTCCGGGAACCCGGAACAGGTCCCCTTTGGCGCGTGTGAGAAAGGACTCCAGGTCGCTGAGGGGGAGCTCGCCGATGCGTCGTGCGGCGCGGATGCGTTGCTGTCCTATCCACCATGAGCCCATCACTGTGAATATGATTGCGCCAATTGCCAGTGGGAGCCACCCTCCCGAGGTCGCTTTGGGTAGGTTCGCAACGAGGAACGCGACAGTCACCAGGAGGATTGCGCCTGCGGCGAGAATTCTTGGCGTGAGGCGTCTGGAGTGTGCCCAACTCCAGGCCAGGTAGACGATGCTGGTGATGGAGATGGTAGTGGTGACAGCGATGCCGTATGCGGAGGCCAACGCGGCGGATCCTCGGAAGCCAATTGTCACGGCGAGCACAGCAAGTGCAAGTAGGACGTTGATGGCTGGAACGTAGATCTGGCCCTCGTTCTTTTCCGATGTGTGAACTACTCGAAGTGGAGGGAAGAGCCCCAGACGCCACGCTTGATGGATGACGGAGTATGTCCCTGAGATCACAGACTGGGAAGCGATGATCGTGGCGGCCGTGGCGAGGATGACCATGGGGAGTTGACCCCACGCGGGAACGAGGCCGAAGAAAGATGAGGTCGCCTCCTGCGGGTGGCGCAGAGCCAAGGACGCCTGCCCAAGATAGTTGAGGACTAGGGCGGGAAAGACGACCCACATCCATGCGCGCGTGATCGCTTGTCGGCCGAAATGGCCTAGGTCGGCGTAGAGGGCTTCGGCTCCCGTAACGGCCAGAACGATCGCGCCGAGGGCGAAGAATGCTGTCCCGGGCTGGTCGATGAAGAAAAGTACAACCCAGTGCGGTGAGAGCGCTTGAAGGACCGCGGGGTCCTCCAGGATCGATGCGCCACCCGTCACTGCGAGGACAAGAAACCAGAGCAACATTATCGGGCCGAAGAGCCGTCCGATTGTTCGGGTGCCAAATCTTTGTATCGCAAAAACACCCAGCAAGATCACGACTGCGATCGGCACCACAAGGGCGGACAGGGTCGGCTGGATCACTTCTAGACCTTCTACTGCGGACAGGACCGAGATCGCGGGGGTGATCACGCTATCGCCTAGAAACATTGCGGCACCCAGCATGGCAACAATAGTGAAGGTCGTGAGGGTTCGAGCTTTCAGACCGCTCCGGCGGAGAAGCCCGAATAGTGCGAGAAGCCCACCTTCGCCTCGGTTGTCAGCCCGGATCAGGAAACGCACGTAGAGGATCGTGACAACCAAAGTGAGCGCATAGAGGATGGTCGCCGTCGACCCATACACATATTCGGCCGACGGTCCGCTGACATCGAAACTGCCGGCGTCAAACGTCGTCGTCGCCGCGTAAAGCGGGCTGGTGCCAATATCGCCGAAGACGACACCCATCGCCGCAATCATGGGACCCACAACCAAAGCCGGACCGCGTGCGCTCAATTTTTCCAACTTCACGAATCTTTCTACATCCAAGACAGGCTCACGGCAGCTGGGACCGCTGTCGATCCGGTTAACGGTTAGCGTGCGAAGCGGTCTTGAAGGCGCCGCGTCAACTAACTCCTGAATCCTAGGGTGCGTGGAGAGCGTTATGTGCCGCAACGGGTATCGTGCGACGTGTCGGCAACCATCGGTGAGCACCAAGTCGACCTGGCCGGCGCCCACTCCAGAGTTCCCACGGACCGCCCCTCTCTGTGAACCTCCGGAAATAGATGGAAGGCCCGGCGGCTGGGGTGCGTGAAGCCCTGGTCGTCATCGAAGGCGGTAACACCACGAGCAGGGCGGCGATGCGGGTCGAGACGCGGTGGCGGGTTAGAGCACGGTAGGTGGTCATCGCGGATTCGTCTTCGGTGTTTCGTCCCGCGAGCTCGAGCAACACGTACATTTTTCGACATGATCTCCAACACCATCCCGTCGTTGCGGCAGAGCAGATCGACTGCATACGCCACCCCGACCGGGCTGCGGGCAACGGCGGTTCGTGGTCGATTCCCGGCCCGATACGGCAGCATGGACCCCATGCAGGCCAACTCAGAGTTCAAGCCGGAGTTCTTAGAGATCAACCCGCTCTTCGCCCGCCCGGGAGAGGACAGCGTTGTCCCACGCTATGTCCTCTGCGCGGACCCGATGGAGCCGGAGACGGCGTACCAGATCATCCACGACGAGATCATGCTCGATGGCAATGCCCGGCTG
>NZ_JASJXJ010000242.1:0-3241 GCF_035018685.1 Cryobacterium sp. RTC2.1 | reverse complement strand
GGTACAGGCTGATCCAGCCGTCGTTGCCCGCGAGGGTGCCTGCCCCCGCCCAGAGCACCTCGCCCGCGTTGGTGAGTTCGTCCAGCATCGCCGGCCGGTAGTCGCTCACCCGGGCGGGCAGCACGAGCGATTCCCAGGCGGACGCCGGGATGCGGGCCCCCTCGAGCTGTTCGATGACGGATGCGACGCCGTCGACGCCGCGCAGCCGTCCGCCTACATGTTGCCAGGACGGCAGGAACCGGCCCATCGTGATTTGATCGACGGGCTCGACCTCGTGGCGGAGCGCCGCGAGGGACCGCCTGCGGAGTCGGCGCAGAACCTCGGCGTCGCACCATTCGCTGCCGGTGCCGTGCGGCCGGTACTCGCCCTCGATCACCCGGCGGGTGCCGGCGAGACGTCGCAGCGCCCCGAGGGCGACGACCGGACCGAGACCGAAGCGGTCGGCGACATCCGCCACCGTGAACGGGCCGTGCGTCCGCGCGTACCGGCTGACCAGGTCGCCGAGCGGGTCTGGCACGGCCTCGGTGAAGGCGGCGGGCACCCCGAGCGGCACCGGAACGCCGAGGGCGTCGCGAAGCCGGCTGGCGTCCTCGATCACGGCCCACCACTGGCGGCCGGCGAACCCGGCCCTGAGTGCCCTGCGTGCGGCGACGAGCTCGAGCAGGCCGGTTTCGGCGTCGGGGTCGTCCTGGGTATCGAGCCGGGCGGCGACCTCCTCGGTCGTGAGGGGCCCGAGCTGGCGGAGGAGGTCGGCGATACCCTCGACGCCCCGCGCGTGCCGGTCGGCGGGCAGGCGCTGGAGTTCGGCATCCGTCTGCTCGATCACGGCGGGGTCGAGGAGCTCTCGCAGTTCGACCCTGCCGAGCAGCTCCGCGAGGAGGCTCGAGTCGAGGGACAGCGCCGTGGCCCGGCGCTCGGCGAGCGGTGAGTCGCCCTCATACATGAACGCGGCGACGTAACCGAAGAGCAGGGTGCTCGCGAAGGGGCTCGGGGTCTCCGTGCGGGTCTCGACGAGGCGGATCGTGCGGCTGTTGATCTTGCGGGTGAGGTCGAGCAGGGCCGGCAGGTCGTACACGTCCTGCAGGCATTCCCGCACGGTCTCGAGGATGATCGGGAAAGTGGGGAACGTGCGGGCGACCTCGAGCAGCTGGGCGGCCTTCTGCCGCTGCTGCCAGAGCGGCGACCGGGTGCCGGGGTTGTACTTCGGGAGCAGCAGGGCGCGGGCGGCGCACTCACGGAACCGGGCGGCGAAGAGGGCGGAGCCGCCGACCTCATCGGTCACGAGCTGCTCGATCTCCTCCGCCTCGAAGACGAAGAGTTCGGCGCCGGGCGGTTCGGCGTCGGTGTCGGGGATGCGCGCGACGATTCCGTCGTCGCTTGCGACGCACCCGCCGTCGAGCCCGTAGCGTTCCCGCACCCGGGCGGCGACCGCGAGCGCCCACGGCGCGTGCACCTGCATGCCGTATGCGGAATGCAGGATCACCCGCCAGTCGCCGAGTTCGTCGCGGAACCGTTCGACGACGAGGGTGCGGTCGGTCGGCAGCTGGCCGGTGGCCGCGCGCTGGTCGGCGAGGAAGACCAGGAGGTTGTTCGCGGCGCGCTCATCGAGCCCCCCGGCCGCGCAGCGGACCCGGGCGGCGGCCTCCGGCAACGCGGAGACCTCCCGGACGAAGGCGCCGACGGCCTCGCCGAGTTCCGCCGGCCGGCCCAGGCCGTCACCCTTCCAGAACGGCAGCCGCCCCGGCTCGCCGAACGCCGGGAGCACGAGCACCCGGTCGTGGGTGATCTCCTGGATCCGCCAGCTCGTCGTGCCGAGTGCGAAGACGTCGCCGACCCGGGATTCGTAGACCATCTCCTCGTCGAGTTCGCCGACACGACGCCCTGTGGTCTGCTCGCCGCCGACCATGAAGACGCCGAAAAGCCCGCGGTCGGGAATGGTGCCGCCGCTTGTGACGGCGAGGCGCTGCGCGCCGGGACGCCCGGTGAGCAGGCCGGTGTCGCGGTCCCAGACGATCCGGGGGCGGAGCTCGGCGAACTGGTCGGAGGGGTACCGCCCGGCCAGGAGGTCGAGCGTTGCCTCGTATGCCGAGCGGGGCAGGCCCTGGAATGGGGCGCTGCGGCGCACGATGTCGAACCAGTCCTCGGCCTGGATCGGCTCGAGCGCCACCGCCGCGACGGTCTGCTGGGCGAGAATGTCGAGCGGGTTCGAGGGCACCGCGATCGACTCGATCAGTCCGGCGACCATCCGCTCGGCGGCGACGGCGGCGTGGATGAGGTCGGCACGGTGCTTGGGGTAGATGACGCCGCGGGAGATCTCGCCGACCTGGTGCCCGGCGCGGCCGACCCGCTGCAGCCCGCTCGCGACAGAGGGCGGAGACTCGACCTGCACGACGAGGTCGACGGCACCCATGTCGATGCCGAGTTCGAGGCTCGACGTCGCGACGACGCAGCGCAGCCGCCCGGCCTTGAGGTCCTCCTCGATCATCGAACGCTGTTCCTTGCTCACCGAGCCGTGGTGCGCGCGGGCGAGCAGGGGCTCGGCCCCTGCGCTCTGGCCGCTCGCTCCCATCAGGTCTGCCGGCGGCCGCACAGGGCCCGCTGAACCGCGTGCTGAGCCTTCACCGACTGAGCCCGCACCGTCTGAGCCCGCACCGGCTGCGCCCGCTGCAGCGCCCTCGGCAGCGGATGCCGGTGCGACCCCTGCCCCGACCGGCGCGAGCTCGCCCGCGGCCTGCTCCGCGGCATCCGCCAGGCGCCCGGCGTAGATCTCGTTGAAGCGCGCGGTCAGTCGCTCGGCAAGGCGGCGCGAGTTCGCGAAGACGATGGACGAGGAATGCGCGAGCACCTCGTCGACAATGGCTTCTTCGACGTGCGGCCAGATCGAACCGGCCTGCGGCGCGGCGGCCGCTGTCGACCCCTCCCGTTCGGGAACGGGGCCCAGCTGCGTCATGTCGTCGACGGGGACGACGACGCGGAGGTCGAAGCGCTTGCCCGCGGCAGGATTGACGATCTGCACGGGGGCGGCGCCGCCGAGGAACCGGGCGACCTCCGCGGCCGGGCGGACGGTCGCAGAGAGACCGATCCGCTGCGCCGGCCGCGCGAGCAGCTCGTCGAGGCGTTCGAGAGAGACGGCGAGGTGGGCGCCGCGCTTGCTCGACGCGACGGCGTGCACCTCGTCGATGATGACGGTGTCGACACCCCGCAGGGAGTCACGGGCGGCGGAGGTGAGCATCAGGAAGAG
>NZ_JASJXJ010000241.1:0-3276 GCF_035018685.1 Cryobacterium sp. RTC2.1 | reverse complement strand
CACCTGGGGTGTCCGTGGGGGTGGCGGCGCCGCAGGTCGGGGCGGCGGCGAGGCCCTGCGCGAGCACCTGGCCGGTGGCGGGCTGCCAGGTGAAGGTGTAGCTGCCCGAGACCGGGTGGCCGTCGGTCGAGACGACCTGCCAGGTCACCGTGTACTCCCCCGGCTGGCCGAGCTGGGCCGTGGTCTCGAGCTTCGGGCCGAACAGGGTGACGCATCCGTCGCCGTAATAGAGGGGTGCGGAGGTCGGACCGCTGATGCGCATGGCGTTGCCGGTTCCGGTGCCGTCGAGGTTCAGCAGGGCGTCGTTTGTGGTGATGGTGAAGTGGCCTGGCTGCTCGGTCACGACCGAGTTCTCCGCGGGCGCGTACCCGACCGGATAGTTGTGCGCGGACGCCGGGGCGGCGGAGAACCCCAGCGTCGCGGCAACCACGGCCGCGACACCGAGCGCGCGCAGGGACCAGTCGCGGACGTGGTTGCTTCGCATGGTTCTCTCCTAAGCCGAGTGCTTGCGACGGGCGGTGATCGCGAGCACGAGGCCCACGACGCCGACGACAAGGCCGCCGACTCCGAGCACCCGGGCGAGCACGTCGGGGGCGGATGCCGCGGCATCGGCCGATTCGGAGCTCGCTTCGGTGGTGGTGTCGGTGTGGGCGGCGCCGTGCTCATCGGAGGCGAGGGCCGCTGTGACGGCGACCGACGGCGCCGGGTGCTCCGGTTCGGCCTCACCGTCGACGGTATGGGCGTCCCAGTTCGTCGAACCGGTGACACAGGTCTGCACGACGGGGAACTCGAGGGTCGTGCCGGCCGCATCCGTGGGGATCTGCAGGCTGAGGTCGAATGTCGTCCGCAGGCCGTCGGCCATCGGGGTGATCGCGGTGTATACGACGGCGCCGATCCTGTCGGTGATCGAGGTGCCGTCCTCGTCCGTCAGCGGGGTCGCGAGCGGAGTGGAGGTCTTCTCGACGGACCAGTTGGGGTTGACCGTCGGCGTGACACTGACGACGCTCTCCGGGATGGCGATGCTGATGGAGGTCGTGGGTGATCCGGCGCAGCCGTGCGGGAGCGCGAAGCTCAGCACGGAGTACGAGCCGGCCGCGGCCGAGGACGGGTCGATGTCGATGTGGGCGCTCGCGGAGAGCGGCGCGGCAAGGGCGAGAATGCCGCCGGCGAGCAGGGCGGATGCCGCGAGGGCGGTGGTCTTGAACGTCACTGTGGTTCCTTAGATAGTTGGCGGCACCGAACAACCGGGGCATCGGGCTGCAGCGCACGCGACTGCCCCTGGTTCGGAGCGAAAAGCAAAACGGTCTGGTCTAGGCGAAACGCAGGGTCTCCGGCGGGCCGCGGTGCCGCATCACGGACAGGAGCACCCCGAGGTCTCGGGGCAGGAAGACGAGCGTCGGCGCCGGGACGCGGTGCGCCGTGCGAGCGCGGACCGGCAGGCTGCTGGCGACCAGGACCCTGCGGACGACGAGTCGCGCCGCCGCGACGAGGATGCCGAACGCACGTTCGCCATGCCGGAGGGCGACGATCGTCACGACGGCCGCCAGCAGGTGCGCGAGCGACATCAGGGCCGCGTCGAGGGGGGCTGCGGACATGCCGGTCATGCCGGCCATCGGCAGGGCTGCGTGGGCGCCGGACAGTCCGGGGACGCCGGACAGTCCGGAGACGCCGGACAGTCCGGGCGCGGTCGTCGCGCCCGACTGCACCGAGAGCAGGGCGGAACCCGCCGCGTGACTGTGGGCGGGCAGGGTGCCGGCCGGGGCATCCGTTCGCAGGGAACCGCCGGATGCGCCGAGGGAGAACAGGCCGTGGAAGATCAGCTGGCTCGTGAGCACGGCCGCCGTGGTACGCCAGAGGGAGGCAGCGCGGCCGGCGAGGCCGATGCAGACGATGCCGGCGAACGCGAGGGAGATGACGACGGGAAGGAGACCGGGGGCTGCGCCGCCACCGAGGGTGTGCGACAGTGCCGCGACGAAGGTCGCGAAACCTGCGATATACCAGCCGCGAGCGAACCGTGCCCAGCGTGCGGTCATCGTTCCTCCTCCGGCCGTGTCGCTCCCACCATACCTGTGCCGGAATCGCCGGCGTGTGCCCGGTGCGTGCGCCCGGTGCATGAGCCTGGGCCTGGCTGCGCAGCTCGCATAGGCTGGATGCCTATGCTCACCGCCCTGGTCGGACTCGCCGGCGCCCTCATCTACGGGAGCGCCGACTTTCTCGGCGGCCTCGCGGCCAAGCGGCTCAGTTCGGTGCTCGTCACCGCGGTCGCCGCGAGCTCCGGGCTGCTGGTCCTGCTCGTCGCCCTGCCGTTCGTGGGAGGCGTCTGGTCGCCGGACGCCGTGCTCTGGGGTGCGCTCTCGGGGGTGACCGGTGCGATCGCGATCTCCCTCCTGTATGCGTGCCTCGCGATCGGTCCGATGAGCATCCTCTCGCCCCTGACCGCCGTGGTCTCGGCGGTCGTGCCGATGACCGCCGGCCTCGTCGGCGGCGAACGGCTCGCGCCGGTCGGATACGCCGCCCTCGGTCTCGCGCTCGTCGCGGTCGTGCTCGTGGGCTTCGTGCCGGAGAAGGGCGCGGTGCGGCCGACGACTCTCGGGGTGCTGATGGCGATCGGGTCCGGCGTCATGATCGGCGCGTTCCTGATCCTGATCGACCTGACCCCCGACGACAGCGGCCTCGTACCGCTCGTGCTCAACCGGGCGGTCAACGCCGCGATTATGTTCTCGATCGTGGGTGTGCTCGCCGTCGTCGCCGCGCGCCGGCGGCGGGTGCTCGCGGGGGCCGGCAGTACGGGCGTGGCCGTCGCCGGTTTCGGGGCGACGGATGCCACTGCTCGCGCAACAGACCCGGCCGCGGTTCCCGCTCACACCGGTCGGCGCTCCCGGTCCACCCTCACGATCGGCCTGACGCTCGCCGCGGTCTGCGGTCTCGTCGACGTCGCCGCGAACTTCCTGCTGCTCATCGGGATCCGGATCGGCGACCTCAGCGTGATCAGCGTGCTGACGGCGATGTACCCGGCCGGGACGATCCTGCTCGCAGCGGTCGTGCTCAGGGAGCGGATCGCGCCGGTGCAGTGGGTCGGCCTCGGTCTTGCGCTCGCGGCGGCCGCGATGCTCGCACTCGCCTGACCCGCGGCATCCGCTCACCCCTCGCCCCGAACCGTCTCGCGAGAGTACATTTTTGGCCCCTAAAACCGCGTTTTAGGGGCTGTGAAGTCTCGTTCTCAATCTGACAGTTCTGTCTCATGACCTTGCTGACAGTTCTGTCTCGGGACCTGCC
>NZ_JASJXJ010000240.1:0-3363 GCF_035018685.1 Cryobacterium sp. RTC2.1 | reverse complement strand
CAAACTTCCGCTAATCTAACCCCGCGACCTGGGGAGCTTCGATGAGCAGGACTGGGGAATTTCGCTGAGCGCCGTCAATGAGGCATGCGGAGGCCTTGAACACGGTTTCTCATTGACATCCGCGCGGAACCAAGCCAGGACCATTTGTTAGCGGCCATGCCAAACTGCCCATAGGCGGCCACGGAAGTGCCCACTGATGGCCAGTAGAACGGCCCGTTGGTGGCCATGAGATCTGCCCACTTCTATTTCTGAACCCCCGCCCGGTTACGTGGCGGGAGCCCCTTCCTGGGATTTGATGACGGTGTCTAGTCGCATCAAAGTCGCCCAGGAAGAGGCCCTGAATGAAGTTTGACGGAGAAATCATGGAAATACTCGCTGCCTACGACCTGACTGAGTCGTTGCGTGCCGCGGCCGAGCTCACGGGCTGCTCGCATCACACCGTCGCCCGGCACGTCGCCGCGCGCGATGCGGGCCGGCCGCTCGCGGAGCCCGCCTACCGGGGCCGGGTCACGGACCCGTTCCTGCCCAAGATCGAGGAATGGGTGGAGGCGTCGCAGGGCAAGATCCGTGCGGACCGGGCCCACGCGAAACTGATCGGTCTGGGCTACGCGGGTTCGGAGCGGTCGACGCGGCGGGCGGTCGCGCAGGTCCGCGCTGCGTTCCGGCTCGGTCGGGTGCGGGTGCACCGGCCGTGGATCACGGAGCCGGGGATGTGGTTGCAGTATGACTTCGGCGACGGCCCCGTCATCGATGGGAAGAAGACGGTGTTGTTCGTCGCGTGGCTGGCGTGGTCGCGGTTTCGGATCGTGATCGCGTTGCGGGACCGGACGGCGCCGAGCGTGTTCGCCGCGTTGGATCGCTCGTTCCGGCTCCTTGGCGGCGCGCCGACCTACGTCCTGACCGATAACGAGAAAACGGTCACCGTGTCCCATGTTGCCGGGGTGCCGGTGCGGAATCCGCAGACGGTGGACTTCGCCCGCCACTACGGGGTGAGCGTGCTGACGTGTCAGCCCGCGGATCCTGCGTCCAAGGGCGGGGTGGAGTCCTCGGTGAAGCTCGCCAAGGCTGACATCGTGCCCAAAGACACCAACCTCCGGCCCGACTACGCCTCGTTTGCCGAGGTCGAAGCGGCCTGCGAGGCGTTCATGGCCGTGGTGAATGCCCGGGAGCACCGCGCGACCAGGCGGAAGCCGTCCGTGATGCTCGAGGAGGAACGGCCCCGGTTGCACCGGGTCCCTGACACCGCGCACACCGTCGCGCTGGGCTTGACGCGGGCCGTTCCGGAGAACACGCCGATGGTCACGTTCGAGAACGGCCAGTACTCGGTGCCGGCGCACTTGCTCGGCGCCCGTGTGTTCGTCCGCAGCCACGGGGTCGGGGCCTCTGAGCAGGTCGTCATCGTCCACGTCGGCAGTGACGGGCCCGTTGAAGTCGCCCGGCACCGGCGGGCCCGGCCGGGCAGCCCGAAGATCGACGACGCGCACTTCCCCGACCATCGGGAGAAGATCCCGGGCGACTACACGATCACCCCGCGCAGCGCAGCGGAGACGGAGTTCCTGGCCATCGGGGCTGGCGCGCACGCGTGGTTACTCGAAGCGGCCGCGGCCGGGACCGCGCGGATGAACGTGAAGATGGCCGAGGCCGTCGCGTTGGCGAAGATCAGCGGCACCGCCCCGGTCGATGAGGCCCTCGGGCAGGCGGCCACTTATGGTCGTTTCGCGACCGGTGACCTCGCCTCCCTCCTCAGCGCAGGCTCGATCCGTCCGCAGGCACGCACGGCGGGCGAGACGAGCTCGCTCGCGCAGGGCACCGCCGGGTGGGCGGCGATCGGGCAAGCCGCCGATGACGAGTTGGAGCAGAGCGCGTGAGCGTCACCCAGGCCGCCGCGCCCGCGCTGCCCGCGGACCTGGAAGCGTTGATGCGGCAGTTGAAGATGCCCTACGCCCGCGCCCTGGCGCCGGAACTGATCGCGACCGCCCGGGCGCAACGCTGGGAACCCGTCGAGATCATCAAGGCCCTCTTCGTTGAGGAAGTCACCGGCCGGTCCCGGTCAATGCTCGCGACCAGGCGCCGGGCCGCGGGGTTCCCAACGGGGAAAACGTTCGACACGTGGGATGAGGCCGCGTCCTCGATCCCGGCCCCGACGCAGCAGGCCCTCCGCACGTTGGAATGGATCGGCCGGAAGGAGAACGTCGTCGTTTGCGGGCCCTCCGGGACTGGGAAGACGTTCTTCCTCGAGGCCCTCGGCCAGCAAGTCGTCGAGGCCGGGATGCGAGTCGCCTGGTTCCGCCTCGAAGACCTCGGTGCTCTCGTCCGCGCGCACCGCGCCGACGACTCCGTCGGCCGGGTCGTGGCCCGGATCCTGCGCTCGGATCTGATCGTGATCGATGACATCGGGCTGCTCGAAGTCGGGGCCGACGCCGCCGAGGGCCTCTATCGACTCGTCGATGCCGCCTACGAGAAACGCTCCATCGCAGTCTCGTCGAACCTGCATCCAGCAGGCTTTGACGAGCTCATGCCCAAGACCCTCGCGACCGCGACCGTTGACCGGCTCCTGCACCACGCCCACGTCTGCCAGACCTCGGGCGACTCGATCCGCCTCACGCAGGCCCTCGCCGGGAAAGGCGTCACGAAGATGAGCTAGACCAACTACGACCGCGCATGGCCAACGCCACCAACACCCAGGTGGGCAGATCTGTTGGCCATGACCGGGCAGTTCTCGTGGCCACCAGCGGGCAATTCTGCTGGCCGCCTACGGGCAGTTCCAAATGGCCATTGACAATCCCTCGGGTCCTCGGGTTCTAGGGCACTCGAATGCAACCCAGACCAGCGACTTCTGTGCATTCATCACCACTCGTGGGAAAGCACCACTTGGATATCGGCGAAGACGCCGGTCGACAGCACCTCAGCTGCCAGTTTGCTCGGTGTTGGCATCGCTGGCACGCTTGGCAGCGTCGTGCTGGAGTGGCGGCTACCAGCGTGGAGAACTGGAGATCGCCGGTTAGAGGGAGCTTCCCAAGGGGTTGAGGGGGTGCAGGTTGCGGTCGAAGTCGTATCGGAGGAGTTGCCCGGTCGGGAGTTCAGCGTCACGGGTCTGCCGAGCATTGCTGTCGTTGAGAACGATCCGTAGTTGAGCAATAACGTGCGGATCTGCCATGAGAAGTATGGTTTGCCGGTCGGACAGCAGGGGACTGCCCCGGGTTTGGTTGACTCCTGACCTGTGGAGATTCGTCTTCGCTGGAAAGATGTCATCATGCCCAAGCCTTACCCACCCGAGTTCCGCCGCGATGTTGTCGCGGTCGCCCGGAAGCACGAAGCCCCGCTGAATCAGATCGCGAAGGACTTCGGGATCTCGGAGTCCTG
>NZ_JASJXJ010000239.1:0-3413 GCF_035018685.1 Cryobacterium sp. RTC2.1 | reverse complement strand
GTGGGGGCACGAGGCCCGATGGCGGCACGGCGCCGGACGGCGCAGGCGGCACTCCCCCGACGGGAGGCACCGGCGGTCCGGACGGCTCGGGCACGACCGGAACGACGGGCACCGATACCGGCTCCGGCACGAGCGACACGGGCACGGATGCCGCGGCGAACGCCGGCGACTCCGGCTCCGCTCCCTCCGGCGCGGGTTCGGATTCCGCGACCTCGTCCGAGCTCACCGCCCTGCTCACGGCCTCGACGGCTCGCTGGGCCGCGGCGGTCGACGGATCGCAGTCCGCTGCGACGCTCGAACTGTCCACCGGCGTCGCCGTGATGGCGATCGGCGGCTGGAGCAGTGACCCGACGCCGACCCTCGCCGAGTTCCAGGCGTACGTCGCGACCGGTGACGTCGGCTACTACATCTCCGGAAGCCAGGGCGGCGGCATGGGCGGCGGCGACAGCACCGCGACGGCCATCGCGACCTGGGTGGCCGCGACATACACCGCGACCACGGTCGGCGGCTCGACGGTCTACGACCTCTCGACCCCCACCGCCTGACCCGGTTCCGGGCGCGGGAACGCAAAAACGGGAGTGGGCCCTGGGGCCCGCTCCCGTTTTGGGTGATGCGGAGTGCTGGTGGAACGAACTGCTCGCGAACTGAACGGCGCTGAAGCGTGAAGGCTAGGCCTTGACCTTCGGTGCGGACGTGTCGGCGGGCAGTGCTGCCTTGGCGCTCTCGACGATGGCGGCGAAGGTGGCCGCTTCGTTGACCGCGAGGTCGGCGAGGATACGACGGTCGACCTCGATGCCGGCCAGGGCGAGGCCCTGGATGAGGCGGTTGTAGGTCAGGCCGTTCTGGCGGGACGCAGCGTTGATCCGCTGGATCCACAGGCGACGGAAGTCACCCTTGCGTGCACGACGGTCACGGTAGCTGTAAGTGAAGGAGTGAGTGAGCTGCTCCTTGGCCTTCGTGACCAAACGGGAGCGCTGGCCGCGGTAACCCTTGGCGCGCTCGAGGATGACGCGGCGGCTCTTGTGAGCATTGACCGCTCTTTTTACTCTTGCCATTTTCTTGTTCCTTTAGGGGTACGGGGTCTAGCGACCGAGAAGCTTCTTGATGACCTTGGCGTCGGCCTTGGCCAACACCTGGTCGTGGTTCAGGCGGGACTTGCGCTGGGTGCTCTTGACCTCGAGGTTGTGGCGCAAACCGGCCTGCTGCTTCATGATCTTGCCGCTGCCGGTTACCTTGAAGCGCTTCTTAGTCCCGGAGTGGGTCTTCATCTTAGGCATTTTTTTCCTCCTGTTTCGCTGCCTTATCAGCAGCTCTATGTGCATTGGCCTCTGCCTTGGCCTCTGATTTGTTCTTCAGTGGGCCAATCACCATGACCATGTTTCGACCGTCGATAGTCGGGCTCGATTCGACCGAACCGAATTCCGCGACATCCTCGGCAAATCTTTGGAGCAGTCGTACGCCCTGGTCGGGACGGGACTGTTCACGGCCACGGAAAAGAATCATGGCCTTGACCTTGTCGCCGGCCTTGAGGAAGCCTTCGGCGCGTTTGCGCTTGGTCTCGTAGTCGTGCGTGTCAATCTTGAGGCGGAACCGAACTTCCTTAAGAATGGTGTTCGCCTGGTTGCGCCGGGCCTCCTTGGCCTTCTGCGCAGCCTCGTACTTGAACTTGCCGTAGTCCATGATCTTTGCGACCGGCGGCTTGGAGGTAGGGGCAACCTCGACGAGGTCCAGATCCGCCTCCTGTGCCATGCGCAGTGCGACGTCAATGGCCACGACCCCGATCTGCTCGCCGGCGGGGCCGACAAGACGGACTTCAGGGACGCGGATACGGTCATTTGTACGGGGATCGCTGATGCGTCTCTCCTTCTCTCATGCATCGTGACTACAGCCAGGCAACGGATGCCGCCTGGCGACGAAGAGAGGAAAATCGCGTGCGAAATGGTGGAGCGTTATTGCTCAAACACTGCGTACGGCACCCTGTCTACCTTCGCGCCACTGTTTCCAGTGCCACGACGGCGGAGTGCAAACAACCCGGTAACCTTTGTGAAGCGGTATGCGCGGGTGGGAGATTATCCACTTTCGTACCGAGATAAATACCTCGGAGCCCGGACGAGTCTAACAGAGGAATGCAGTGACCAGTAGCACAAGCCAGGATGCCAGCCAGGAAACCCGCGATATCGCCGATGTGGCCGCCGTGGAGATCATCACGACGGCGTGCGTGCACCTGATGAGCGCCGCTGCGGTGAAGTGCGGGCTCGCCGACGACCCCGACACGCAGATCGACCTCGACGAGGCCCGGAAGCTCATCAACGCCCTCGCCGGGCTCGTGACGGCGGCCGCCCCCGACATCGCCGACATGCACGCGCGGAGCCTGCGCGACGGGCTGCGTTCGCTGCAGCTCGCGTTCCGCGAGGCCTCCGCGATCCCGGACCCGATCGGCGCGGGCCCAGGCGAGAAGTACACCGGCCCGGTCAACTAGCCCGATCACCCTTCCCTGAGGTGTCGCATATCGACGTTCCCGCGACCCGCGAACGTCGATATGCGACACCTGAGCCGGCACGTCAGGTCTGGCAGCGGGGACACCAGTAGGTGACCCGCTGCTCGAGCTCAGAGCGGCCGAGCGTGCCCTGGCGGATGCGGGTGCCGCAGCGTCGGCAGGGCCGGCCGGCACGGCCGTAGACCCAGGACTGTTCGCCGCGGCGGGCGGAACCCGTGGTGATCCGGTCGGTCCTGCCGCGGTTCGCGACGATCAGCCGGTGCGCGAGGTCGACGAGACCGGCGACATCCGTCACGTCGGCCACCGGCCGGGTGGGCAGCACGCCCCGCAGGAAGCAGAGCTCGTTCACGTACTCGTTGCCGAGACCCGCGAGGTTCGCCTGGTCGGCGAGTGCGACCGCGATCGGACGCTCGGGCCGGTCCTCCAGGCGGCGCACGGCCTCGGCGGGGTCCCAGTCGGCGCCGAGCAGGTCGGGGCCGAGGTAGTCGAGCCTGGCGCCTTCCTCCCCGATGGGCAACACCTCGAGCACCCCGAGTTCGAAGCCGACCGCGATCCAGTCGGCCGTCTCGAGCACGGCCCTGGCCTGGAAGGCCGGCCGCTTCCAGGCCGAGCCGTGCCGGTAGAGGTGCCAGGCGCCCTCCATCTTCAGGTGTGAATGGATGCTGGCCTCCCCCACCCGGATCAGCACGTGTTTGCCGCGACTCGTGACCTCGTGCACGGTGTCGCCGGTGAGATCGACGGTCGCATAGGCCGGCACGCGGATGTCGCAGCGGGTCAGGACGGCCCCGCGCAGCGCCGTGTCGAGGTTGTGCGCGGTCAGCCAGACGGTGTCGCCCTCAGGCACGGTCGGCCTCAGGCATGCAGCTTCAGTCCCTTCGGCGTCACGCCGAATCCGGCGGCCTGGAGCGCGCGGCCG
>NZ_JASJXJ010000238.1:0-3463 GCF_035018685.1 Cryobacterium sp. RTC2.1 | reverse complement strand
CCGTACACGTCCGCCCTGCTCACCGCAGCATCCGCCGCCCCGCAGGACTCGGCCCAGCAGAAGTCGCCCGTCCCACCGCCCGCAGCCCTGGTTCCGTCCCCCGATCGCCCCCTCGAGAAATGAGCATCATGCTTCCTCTGAAACTCGGATACAAGGCCTCCGCCGAGCAGTTCGCCCCGCGTGAGCTGGTCGAGATCGCCGTCGCCGCCGAGCGGCACGGTTTCGAATCGGTCGCGGTGAGTGACCACTTCCAGCCCTGGCGGCACACCGGCGGCCACGCCCCGTTCTCTCTGGCCTGGATGGCGGCCGTCGGGGAGCGCACGACACGGGTGCAGATCGGCACCTCGGTGATGACGCCGACGTTCCGGTACAACCCCGCCGTGATCGCCCAGGCCTTCGCGACGCTCGGCTGCCTCTACCCGGGCAGGATCATGCTCGGTGTCGGGACGGGAGAGGCCCTCAACGAGATCGCGACCGGGTTCCGCGGCGCAGGCGCCCAGGACTGGCCCGAGTTCAAGGAACGCTACGCCCGGCTGCGCGAGTCGATCGCGCTGATGCGCGCGCTCTGGTCGGAGGACAAGGTGAGCTTCGAGGGCGAGTACTACAGCACCCATGACGCGAGCATCTATGACCGACCCGAGGGAGGCATCCCGGTGTACATCGCCGCGGGCGGACCCCTCGTGGCGGGCTATGCGGGCCGGTCGGGGGACGGCTTCATCTGCACCTCGGGCAAGGGCATGGAGCTCTACACCGAGAAGCTGTTACCGGCTGTCGCGGCCGGCGCGGAGAAGGCCGGGCGGGATGCGGCCACGATCGACCGGATGATCGAGATCAAGCTCTCCTACGACACCGACCCGGCGCTCGCGCTCGAGAACACCCGGTTCTGGGCCCCGTTGTCGCTCACGCCCGAGCAGAAGCACGACATCACCGACCCGTCGGAGATGGAGGCGGCCGCGGATGCCCTGCCGATCGAGCAGGTCGCCAAGCGCTGGATCGTGGGCTCTGACCCCGACGAGACGGTCGCGGCGATTGGCGAGTACATCGATGCCGGCTTCAACCACCTGGTCTTCCACGCGCCCGGCCACGACCAGGAGCGGTTCCTGACGGCCTTCGAGCGCGACCTGGCCCCCCGCATCCGCGCCCGCGCCTGAGCCGCGCGTGCAGACACGACCGAGCGTCACCTTCGACAGTGGGCGTGCCGAATTCAGGAGTTGCGCCCGCGGTGCCCGCCCCCGCCGCACTGCTCCGGGAAGTGCTGCAGTCTGGCGGCCGCAACTCCTGAATTCGGAAGACTGACGATCGCTGGAGCTGGAGCTGGAGCTGGGATGACGGCCGGATCGGGCTAGGGCTGGGGTTGCTCGGGCTTCTTGAGGTTGGCGCTGATCGCGAGGGCCTCGAGCACGGCGGCCGGGGTCTGCGCGGACTGGATCGCGGCGCGGAACGCCGGCTTCGCGAGGCAGCGCGAGAGCTGGGACAGCACCCGGAGGTGTTCGGTTCCTGCCGAGGCCTTGGGCACGGCGATCATGAAGATCAGCGTCGCCTTCTCGCCGTCCGCTGAGTTCCAGTCGATGCCGTGCTTGCTGCGCGCGAAAGCGAGCACCGGGGCGACGACGGAGTCGCACTTGGCGTGCGCGATCGCGATGCCGTTGCCCATGCTCGTGGTGCCGTGGGTCTCGCGGCGGAACGCGGCCTGGGCGACGAGCCCCACGTCGGTGATCCGCCCGGTCGTGCTCATCATGCCGGCGAGGGTGCGGATCATCCGGTCCCGGTCGGTCTCCTCGACGTCGAGCACGATGGTGCGCTCGTCGATGTAGTCGAGCACGGTCTTCTTGCCGGTCGACACCGAGCCGGTTGAGGTGGTCGGCACGATCGGGATCGCCGTGGTGAGCGGCATCGTCATCGTGGCGAGTTTTCGCTTGGGGTGCGGCGTGCTGATGACGACGGGCTCATGTCTCGGGTGCACCAGGGACGGCGCCGGGGCGGATACGGCGGCCGAGGCGAGAGCGGATGTGCCCGGCGTTCCGGCCGAAGCGGGAGCGTGGACGGCATCGGAGCCGGGTGCGGTCGTCTGGGTGCTGCCCGGGGCGTTCCCGATGGTGGTCGGGGCCGCGCCGGCCGGGTGGCCCGGGGTGCCCGTGGCATCCGAGGCCGCGCCGGACGCGCTGGCCGTGTCGGTCGAGCCGGACCCAGTGGAGGCGCTGGCTGCGCTGCGGCGCGCTGCGCAGTGCCGCACGACGATCAGAACGATCGCGACGGCGGCCGCGACGATGATGGCGCCGACGATGAGCGCGGCGACGTATGCCGGCATGCCGGGGACAGCTCCGACGACGGCGGTGATCGAGCCGCCGTGCAACGCGGAGTCGAGATGTGCGGGCATGACAGTAGGGTCCTTCCGGTAGGCCGACCGGAATCGAGCGCTGAACCGGGGGCAAATTAGTTAGCTTGAAGAATAATTAGCCTGACTTAGTGTATCCCCCGCGCAGGCGACGCGATCCGGAACAATGTTGCCGCAATTTCCGCCGTCGTGTCCAGGTCGTGCATCCAGAGCGGCACCGCGAGTGAGCGGATCCCGGCGGCCGCGAGAGCGGGCAGCGCCGCGGCATCCGTTTCGTCGACGAGCCAGCCGTCGAGGATGCCGCCGGTGGACCGGGCGCCGTAGTGCAGGCCGACGGCCGCAGCGGTCGTGGCGACGCCGATGGTCTGGAGGCACGCGTCGGCCATGCCGCGGACGGCGGCTCCCGCGATGATCGGCGAGACGCCGACGACGCGGGCGGGCGTGGATCGCAGGGCGTCACGGATGCCCGGGATCGCAAGGATCGTGCCGATCGAGACCACGGGGTTCGACGGCGGCAGGATCACGAGGTCCGCCTCCAGGATCGCCTCGAGCACGCCGGGCGCGGCCTCCGCCGTGTCGAGCCCGCGCTGCACGAACTGGCTGACCGGCACGCTCGCCCGATACCGGACCCACCATTCTTCGAAATGGATCAGGTCCCCGGCGCGGTGCTCGTCGGCATCCGCTGCGAGGCGCGCATGGGTCTCGACGGGCTGGTCGCTCATCGGCAGGAGGCGGGCTCCGGGCTGCCAGCGCTCGCAGAGGAACGCGGTCGCCTCGCTCAGGGTGGAGCCGGAGCGCAGCAGGTCGGTGCGCACGATGTGGGTCGCGAGGTCGAGGTCGCCGAGCGTGAACCACGACCAGCCGCGCCCGTACGCCGCGATCTCGGCCGAGGTGCGGCGGGACTCGTCCGGGCGGCCCCAGCCCTGCTCCTCGTTGATGCCGCCGCCGAGGGTGTACATCACCGTGTCGAGGTCGGGGCAGATCCGCAGGCCATCGAGCCACATGTCGTCGCCGGTGTTGACGATGACCGTCACCCGCGCGGAGGGGTCGCTCGCCGCGAGGTAGTGCAGCAGCCCCCGCGTGAACCGGGCCCCGCCGATCCCGCCCGCCAGTACCGTGATCTTCGTC
>NZ_JASJXJ010000237.1:0-3529 GCF_035018685.1 Cryobacterium sp. RTC2.1 | reverse complement strand
CGCCGAAGTCCTCGTACCGCTGGCTCCAGAAGGTGCTCGCCGCCCGCTGACCGGCGTCCGGTTCCCGCCCGTTCCCGCCCGCCGAAATCCGCGGCGGGGGATGGGTCAGGGGGTGCGGCGGCGGAGCGTGATCGAGCCGACGACGACCGCTCCCACGATCCACGCCCCGATGATGAGCAGTTCGCCGCCGATGTACGCGGCGTCCTGCGAATTCGAGGCGACCGCCTGGAGGGCGTCGATCGCGTGCGAGAGCGGAAGCCAGTCGCTGATGATCCGCAGGGCGTCCGGAAGCTGGTCGCGGGGGAGGAAGATACCGCCGAGCAGGATCTGCGGGAACACGAGCGCGGGCATGAACTGCACGACCTGGAACTCGGTGCGGGCGAACGCGCTCGCGAGCAGCCCGAATGTCGTGCCGAGAACCGCGTCGGCGACGGCGACCGCGAGAAGCAACCAGACCGAACCGGCGATCGTGAGGCCGCAGACCCAGACCGCGTACCCGACCGCGACCGCGGACTGCAGCACCGCGAGCAGCCCGAAGGCGAGGGTGTAGCCGAGGATGAAGTCGCCCTTGCCGAGCGGCATCGAGAGCAGCCGTTCCAGCGTCCCGGTGCGGCGTTCCCGCAGGGTCGTGATGCTCGTCACGAGGAACATCACGATGAACGGGAACAGGGCGATCATCGCCGGCCCGATCCTGTCGAACACGGGCGTGTCGGAGAAGATCCACGCCACCAGGCCGATCAGCAGGCTCGGGACGACGAGGAGCAGCACGATCGTGCGGGGGTCGTGCCGGATCTGGGCGAGCACCCGTCCGGCCGTTGCGAGCGTACGGCGCGGGTTCACAGCGCACCATCGAATCCGGTCGACCCGGTCCCGGTCGGCCGGCCTTCGGACGACGGGTCATCGGCTTGCGGGTCTTCTGGCGACGGATGCCGCCGGATCAGGCTCAGGAACGCCGCCTCGACGTCGTCGGTCGCGGTCGACGCGAGCAGCCCGGCCGGGGTGTCGTCTGCGAGGATCTCACCGTCCCGCATCAGGAGCAGCCGGTCGCAGCGGCTCGCTTCGTCCATGACGTGGCTCGACACGAGCAGGCTCGTCCCTCCGGCCGCGAGCCGGTGGAACAGCTCCCAGAGCTCCACCCGGAGGACCGGGTCGAGGCCGACGGTGGGTTCGTCGAGCACGAGCAGCTCGGGGGACCCGAGCAGGGCGCCGGCGAGCGACACCCGGCTGCGCTGGCCGCCCGAGAGCGAACCCGCCAGCTGGCCGGCATATCTTCCCAGGTCGGTCGCGTCGATCACCCGGTCGACATCGCTCGCGGGGGCGCCGAGCACCGACCGGAAGTACCTCAGGTTCTGCCGCACGGTGAGATCGTCGTAGACACTCGCATCCTGCGTGACATAGCCGACCCTGTTCCGGAGCGAGACGGAGCCGGCGGGGCGGCCGAGCACGGTGACCTCCCCGGACTGCACGAGCTGGACGCCGACGATCGAGCGCATCAGGGTCGTCTTGCCGCATCCGCTCGGCCCGATCAGGCCCACGACGAGGCCACGGGGCACCGTGAGGCTCAACCCGTGCAGCACCGGATGCCTGCCCCGGCGGGCGAACAGGTCCGTCACGTGGACCGCGGGTGCAGACAGATGGCTCATGCCTTTGATTATTCGCCGGTTCGGCCGGAAAGAACCATGGATCGGGGGTGTTTCTTGGAGTCTGGTGGGAAGCGGATGAGAGTGTCAGGCGGCGTCGTTATGATGGCACCATTGTTCGTATGCCGCCGCGGCCCGCTCGCTCGCACCGCTGAAATACAAGGAGACGCTGCCATGGAATGGCTCATCCCGCTACTCATCGTTGTTGTGCTTGTCGTCATCGTCGGAATCTACTTCTGGGCGACGTACAACTCCCTCGTGACCCTCAAGGTGCGGGTGGACGAAGCGTGGAGCGACATCACGGTGCAGCTCAAGCGGCGTGCCGACCTCATCCCGAACCTCATCGAGACGGTCAAGGGCTACGCGGCGCACGAGAAGGCGGTCTTCGAGAACGTCGCCAAGGCCCGCGCCGAGTCGATCAGTGCGACGACCCCTGCGGATGCCGCAGCCGCCGAGAACCACATGCAGTCCGCCCTGCGCAGCATCTTCGCGGTCGCGGAAGCGTACCCGCAGCTCCAGGCCAGCCAGAACTACCTGCAGCTGCAGGCTGAGCTCGTCGACACCGAGGACAAGATCCAGGCGTCGCGCCGCTTCTACAACGGCGGGGTGCGGGAGCTCAACACGAAGATCCAGGTCTTCCCGAACAACCTGATCGCGAAGAACCTCGGATTCACCCAGCGCGACTTCTTCGAGGTCACCGACTCCGCAGCCATCGCGGAGCCGCCTCGCGTCCAGTTCTAGCGGCAGGCCCAGATGTACAGTGCGATCGCGCGGAACAAGCGCAACACCGTTTTCATCATCATCCTCTTCCTGGGGATCATCGCCGGCCTCGGCTGGATTGCCAACGCCGTCTACGGTCGCGGCGGCTACGGCATCCTGATCCTCACGATCGTCGTCGCCGCGGGTTACGCCCTCGTGCAGTACTTCGCGGCCGGGCGCCAGGCGATCGCGATGAGCGGCGGCATCCGGGTGAACAGCAAGGCGGAGCATCCGCGGCTCTGGAACACCGTCGAGAACCTGTCGATCACGACCGGAACGCCGATGCCGGAGATCTACATCATCAACGACCCCGCGCCGAACGCGTTCGCGACCGGGCGCGACCCGCAGCACGCGATCGTCGCCGCGACGACGGGCCTGCTCGCCATCATGGATGACTCCGAACTCGAGGGCGTGATGGCCCACGAACTCGGGCACGTCCGCAACTACGACATCCGGGTGTCGATGGTCGTGTTCGGCCTCGTCGTCGCGGTCGGCTTCATCTCGGACATGTTCCTGCGGATGGCGTTCTTCGGTCGCAATAACAACAACAACGGCAACCCCGTCGTGATGGTCTTCGGCCTGGTCGCGATGATCGTGGCACCGCTCGTCGCCAGCATGGTGCAGCTCGCCGTCTCCCGGCAGCGCGAATACCTCGCCGATGCCACGAGCGCGCTGACGACGCGGCATCCGGATGCCCTCGCGAGCGCCCTCGCCAAGCTCGAGACCTACGGGCGCCCGATGCAGAAGCAGAACACGTCGATGGCGCACCTGTGGATCGCGAACCCGCTCAAGCCCGGCATGATGGCGAAGCTGTTCAGCACGCACCCGCGGATCGAGGACCGGATCGACCGCCTGCACGCCATGGGCAACAAGTTCTGACGACTGCGCTCAGGCGAGAAGGGCGGCGAGTGCCGGCGCGAGAGTACCCCGCTGCGCGACCGTGATCTCGGTGAGCCCCTGCCAGAGGGCGGTCGCGCGCAGCACCGGCGCGAGGCGCTCTGCGGTGTCGGCCGGGGCATCCGCTTCGGCCCACGCCGCCTGAACGCGCAGCACGCCGGCCTGCCGGTCGTTCTTGAGGTCGACGCGCCCGACGAGGGTGTCGCCGAGCAGGATCGGCAGCGAGTAGTACC
>NZ_JASJXJ010000236.1:0-3609 GCF_035018685.1 Cryobacterium sp. RTC2.1 | reverse complement strand
GGGTCACGGTGCGCGGCGCAGGTGCTCGGCGGTGAGGGCAGCCATCTGCTCGTCGGAGAGCTCGTCGAGTTGCTTCGCCTCATGCCGGTCGGTGCGGTTCCAGCGCAGGAACAGGATGATCAGCACCGGGATGTCCGCGACCTCCGCGATGAACCAGAGGAAGTCGCCGGACAGGTGCTGGTCCCAGAGCGGCGAGGGGAACCAGGCCGGGAACGACCCGACCAGGGCAGGGGCCCCGTCGAGCACCGTCTCGTTGAGGCGCAGCAGGATGCCGGGGATGGCATCCATCACGAGTTCGACGAAGGCGAGCATGAACTCTGCCGTGATGAAAAGGCTCGTGCGGACGAGGGCGTGGTCGGTGATCGGCAGCACCATCAGCAGTCCGACCAGCGGCACGAGCAGCGTCAGGCTCGCCTCCGCTGCGGGATTGCTCCGCAGCACGTAGGCGAGGGGGGTCAGGAAGACCAGGAAGGCGGCGATCGCGAACAGCGGGGCGAAGACGGCGTTGCCGACGAGACGCACGAACCAGGACCCGAGCACGGCGTTGAACCCGAGCAGGGCCCGACCCTGGAGCGCGGCCCGCGCCAGCTCGACGGGGCGGCCGAGGCTCAGCAGCGCCGGGACCACGAAGAGCAGGAGGGCGATCCGGGTCGTGAACGCCCAGCGCAGGTCGGGGCTCCAGGCTCCGAGGAACCCGAACGACACCCACGCCCAGGACCCGAGCCCGAGCAGGAAGAAGCCGAGGGTCGGGAGAAGCGTCCAGGCGGTCCCCGTGCGGCCGGCGGCACGGATACCCAGGAGATACAGCGCGGCGGCGACAAGGATGCCCGCACCCGCCACCGGATCGAACCGGGCGGTGCCGAGGAAGTCGAGGAAGGAAGGCGTGAGCGGCCGTTCTGGCTGATGCGTGCCGGGAAGTCCGGCGCCCGTCCCATTATGCGTCTCCCCCGCAGGAATGTGCTCCGCGAGTGGTTGACGTGGGGGACTAAACCGGTATAGGTTTGCCTAAACCGGTTCAGAAGACTCGAGCAGGTGCTATCGATGAGGAGGCGCGATGAGTGAGCCCAAGGTGACCATTGCTGATGTGGCCCGCGAGGCCGGCGTCAGCAAAGGCCTCGTCTCCTTCGCCCTCAACGACCGGCCCGGTGTCTCCGCCGAGAGCCGCGTCCGTATCCTCGAGATCGCCGAACGACTCGGCTGGACCCCCTCCCTGCGAGCCAGGTCGCTGTCCACCCGGCGTTCCTTCGCGCTCGGCCTCGTGATCGCCCGCGACCCGGAGGTCCTCGGCTCCGACCCGTTCTTCCCGTCGTTCATCGCCGGCGTCGAGACCGTCCTCGCCCCGCAGGGCCTCGCCCTCGTGCTGAGCGTCGTGCCCGACGAGAAGACCGAAATGCGCACCTACCGGTCGCTCGTCTCCGACGGCCGCGTCGACGGGGTCTTCCTGAGCGACCTCCGGCACAACGACCCCCGCATCCCGCTGCTGCAGGAACTCGGCCTTCCCGCCGTCACCCTCGGCCGGCCGGACACCGAGAGCCCCTTCCCGTGCATCTCGGTCGACGACACCCCTGGCGTCGCCGAAACCGTGCGCTACCTCGTCTCCCTCGGCCACCGGCGCATCGCCCACGTCGCCGGCAGCCCGGCGCTCCTGCACGGCAGCCGCCGCCGGGCCGCCTTCGACACGGCCCTCAGGGAGGCCGGTCTCCCGGCCGGCCAGTCCATCGAGACCGACTTCTCCGTCGCAGCGGGGGCGGATGCCGCCCGCAGGCTCCTGACTCAGGACTCGCCGCCCACGGCGATCGTTTTCGCCAACGACCCGATGGCCATCGCCGGCCTCGGCGTCGCCCACGAACTCGGCCTGCGCGTACCGGACGACGTCTCGATCACGGGCTTCGACGACATCGACTTCACCCGGTACGTCTACCCGGCGCTCACCACGGTGCGCACCGCCCCGAGCGACTGGGGCCGGGCCGCCGGCCGGACCCTGCTCGACCTCATGGCGCTCGGCACGGCACCCGACGTCGATCTTCCGGCAGGCCGTCTCGTCATCCGCGGCTCCGCCGGTACCCCCCTGCGGCCCTAGCTGCCGCACTGTCCCCCACTCCTCACCTCCGATCCGCCACCGAACCCTTCGCACACCGCACCGACCCCGCGTCGGCCGCGGTCCTCCCGCACGCCCTTCCCCGCGTGCCGCACCACCCGAAACACACCCGAGGCAGAGCTGCCGCGGGGACTGAATGGAGAAACCATGCACAGCACAGCACGAACCCGGCGAGTCCTCGCCGCGACCGCGGCATCGGCCGCCGTCATCCTCGCCCTCGGCGCCTGCTCATCGGGCGGCGGCGCGGCGGGAGCGGCGACCACAGCCCACGGCCCCATCACGATCTGGTACTCGAACAACGCGACCGAGATCGCCTGGGGCAAGCAGATGGTGACCGCTTGGAACGCCGACCACCCGAACGAAACCGTCACCGCGCAGGAGATCCCGGCCGGCAAGAGCAGCGAGGAAGTGATCGGCGCCGCCATCACGGCGGGAAACGCACCATGCCTCGTGTACAACACGGCCCCGGTCGCAGTTCCCCAGTTCCAGAAGCAGGGCGGCCTCGTCGACCTGAGCAGCTTCTCCGACGGTGACTCCTACATCAAGGCCCGCTCGGGCGATACCGCGAACCAGTACGAGTCGACAGACGGCAAGTTCTACCAGATGCCGTGGAAGTCCAACCCTGTGATGATCTTCTACAACAAGGACATGTTCGCCAAGGCCGGGCTCGACCCGGAGAACCCGAAGCTCGCCACCTATGACGAGTTCCTGACCGCCTCCCGCGCCCTGGTCTCCAGTGGGGCCGCGGCGAACGCGATCTACCCGTCCCCAACGAGTGAGTTCTACCAGAGCTGGTTCGACTTCTACCCGCTGTACGCCGCCGAGACCGGGGGCAAGCAGCTCGTCGAAGACGGCAAGGCCACGTTCACCGGGGACGAGGGCGCCAAGGTCGCCGACTTCTGGAAGACCATGTACACCGAGGGACTCGCGAACAAAGAGCTCTACCAGGGCGACTCGTTCGCCGACGGCAAGGCCGCGATGTCGATCGTGGGACCGTGGGCTGTTCCGGTGTACAAGGACAAGGTGAACTGGGGCGCCGTTCCGGTGCCGACGAGCGCCGGGACATCCGCTGACAAGACCTACACCTTCAGCGACGCCAAGAACGTCGGCATGTACACCGCGTGCAAGAACCAGGGCACCGCCTGGGACGTGCTGAAGTTCTCGACGAGCGAGGCGCAGGACGGCCAGCTCCTCAGCCTGACCGGCCAGATGCCGATCCGCTCCGACCTGACCACCACGTACCCGGACTACTTCGCCGCGAACCCGGCCTACGTCGCATTCGGCGACCAGGCCGCGCGCACCGTCGAGGTTCCGAACGTGTCGAACTCGGTCGAGGTGTGGCAGACGTTCCGGGACGCCTACTCCAAGTCGGTCATCTTCGGGCAGGGCGACATCGCCTCCACCCTGGGCGGCGCGGCAGACAAGATCAACACCCTGGTCTCGAGCAAGTAGCACCTCGTGACCGTCACCGAATCGCGGACCTCGTCCGCCCCGGGCCCCCCACCGGCGCC
>NZ_JASJXJ010000235.1:0-3657 GCF_035018685.1 Cryobacterium sp. RTC2.1 | reverse complement strand
GCCGCCCGCCTCCTGCGCTCCGCACTGAAGAAGCTCACGAGCCCGGTGACCCGCGCCGTCGGCGCCGTCGACGCCGCCCTCGCCGGGGCGAGCGACCGCATCCCGCACACCGAGGAGCCCGCGCCCCCGGCCGGCGGCTGGCTGCCCTGGGGCGGGGCACTGCCGCGCCTCCGCACGCGGGCACGCGCCCGGGTCCGGAAGCGCCGCCGCCGCTGGCAGGCGGCCGTCGTGACCCTGATGCTGGTCATGGTCGCTGCCGGCGGCGCCCTCGCAGTGGCGAAGCCGCGCCAGCCCACGGCTGCCGAAGTCGTCGAGGACTACTACGGACACCTCGATTTCCGCCGCTTCGCCGCCGCATACGCCCTGCTCGATCCCTCGACCCGGCCGGACTACACGGTGTACCAGCAGGAACTCGGCAGGGACGGAGGCCTTGTCGCCTCCTTCGCGAAGCTCGCATCCGTCACCGCAGTGCCGGCCTCGAGCACCCCGGGCAGGCAGGTGATGACCGCAACCCTCGACTATCTCACCTCCCTGCAGTCGTATCGGGTGACCACCCCTGTGACCCTGATCCAGGAACCGACCGGCTGGTTCATCGACCTTCCCGCCGGAGACGCGACGTCTCCGCCGGACCAGTTCACCAGCCGACCCGCCGTCGGCTTCCTCTCCCAGGGTCGTCGCGCACTCAGCTCGGACGGAACCTCCACGATGGACGTGCTCGACCGGCCCGAGCTGACCCTCGGCAACGTCAGCTCCCTGCTCGTGAACGGTCGCTGGGTCGTGATCGGCGAGGTGACGAACACCGACGTCGACCCCGCAGACGTCACCGTCGAAGCGCAGCTGCGCGATCAGGACGGCGCGCTGCTCGCCAGCTGGGATGCCGCCCAGGTACTCGTTCACAAGCTGCTGCCCGGAGCGACGAGCCCCTTCCGGATCGAGTTCCAGAGCATCGCCGGTACCGGCGACTACGGCCTCGAAGCCGACGGCGGCCTCAAGGACACGACGGCGGTGACGCCCCCCTCCGCGACAAGCGTCACCGTCGCAGCACCGGCCACGTCCTCCAATATCCACGGCCCTGTCGAGTTCGACCCTCAGACGATCACCCCCTTCGTGCTCGCCGCCGGCGCGACAGTGTCGTCGGTGGCCGTCTACGCCCGCGCCGTCGTGACCCCGCGGGCGAGCGCGCGCGGCCTGCAAGTGCAGCACCTGCGGCTCACCGGCTCGGCCGTCGACGGCTACGCCGTTCTCGGCGAGCTGCGCAACGACAGCACGGTGGAAGCCTCCGTTCCGCACCTCCTGGTGTCCTATACGGCAGCGGACGGCAGCCTGGCCTGGGTCGATCATGCCTATCTCGAGCACAGCATCGCCCCGCAATCGGTCAGCGATTTCCGCATTCCGCTCGCGTCACGCACCCCGATCGCGGCCTCCGGGGTGCCGACGACCGGCTACGCGGGTCCTGCCCACTCTCCGCCGGCATCCGCGCTCGCCGCCTCGATCGCCCTGCCCGCCGATACGGGCTTTTCCGGGCTGTCTCTTACGGCGACGACCTACGCCAGAGCGAGCCAGCCGTGACGCGGCCGGGCACGCGCCGCGCAGTCGGCCTGATCGTCACGCTCGCCCTCGGCCTGGCGATCGGGCTCCCCACGGATTCCGGAGCCGGCTCCCGCACGGAAGCGCGGGCAGCACAGAACGCTGCGACCGCCCTCGTGCTGCAAGTCGCGCCGACCGCGCCGGTGGGCGCGGAGATTCCGGTGACCGTCGCGGGGGCCGCCGACGGCGCGACGGTGCAACTCGTCGCGATCGGTTCGCTCGGCCAGCTCGTGCTCACCGCCGTGAGTGTCGACGACACGGCGGAATTCCGGCTTCCGGTCGCCCTGACCCGCAGCGCAGGGTCCGTCACCCTCGTGGCGAGTTCCGGTGGAACGGTCGTGCGGGGTGCCACGGAGCTCACCCCCGGGGCCGCGGTCGGCCCGATACAGGCCGTCGTCGGCGCTCGCTCCATCGTGGCCGACGCCGCAGACATGTCCATGGTCGTCACGATCCCTGTCGACGCCTGGGGTAATTCCATCGCAGAGGGTTCACCGGTGCTGGTCTCCCGCGAGAACCCCGTCGGAGTGCGGAGTTCGAGCGGAGCGGTCGTGTCGCACCTGCTCGCCTTCCAGGAACTCGTCTCGGGCACCCTGGCCGGTCGTGGCCAGGTCTGGGTCGCTTCCGGTCCCGTGACCGGACCGAGCGTCAGCCTCGACGAAGTCGCCGGGCCACCGCTCCCCTTCTCCCTCGAACCCGTCGAGCCCGTGTTGGCCGCCAACGCGGGGGCCGACGGCCAGACGCTCGTCCCGATCCGGACTTCCGTGCTGCGGGATCGCTTCGGCAATGTCGAGCCGGACGGCACCCAGGTCACGGTGGAATGGACGGGCCCTGAAGGCGCGGGGCGCACGACCGCGGCCACGATCTCCGGCGTCGCCCAGCTCTCGCTGCAGGCGCCGGGAACGCCGGGCGCGTTCCAGATCACCGGGTTCTGTCGCGGTGTGCACGCGGCGAGCGCCCTCACACTGCCGTTCGCGGCCACCGTCGGTACTGTCGACCTGAGCGCACGCCTGGTCGACGCCGGCGTCTTCGTGAGTATCGGACCGGTCAACCGCTTCGGCGGCACATTCGTGCCGGATGGAACGACGGCCCGCGTCTCCGTGGCCGACGCCATCGGCGAGGCCGGCTCCGCGAGCGCCGGGCTCGTGAACGGCGTGCTCGACATCCTCGTCGCGACCAGGCCGCTCGTCAGTCCGGTCACGGTCACCGTCTCGGTGCTCGGCGCAGAAGACGTGGAGACGCTCCGATGACGAGGCCCAGGCTCCCGGTCCGCGTGCCGGGAAACTTCAGGCGCAGCCGCATCAAACGGCTGATCGCCGCGCTGCTCGGCCTCGGCCTCGTCGCCGCGACCGTCGGGCTCCTCGTGCTCAGCGGGCAGATCACGCTGCAGAGTTCGACAGGGGCGAAGGTCTCGTCCGGGCTCCACGAAGTCGCGACGGTTCCGGTCAACGCAAGCCAGCTCGTCAGCTGGCTGCCAGACGCGTGGCAGCGCGAACGAGTGCTCGAGCCCGCGACGCGCATGATGATCGCAGCCAGCTATATCCGGGCCTGGGCCGCGATCGGGCGTTTCCAGTCCACGGGCGAGCGGCCTGCCGTCAACGACACGTTCAGCGGGGCGGCCCGGCGGGCCGTGCTCGATCTGCCCCGCACCGGCCCGAGCGCGACCTGGGACCTGCGCCACTCCCTCGAACTCGAGTTCTACGCCCTCGACGGCGCGACCGTCGCCTTCCACGACGGGGGTGCGAACATCGCACGCACGGTCGGCACCGGGGTGAATGAGACGGTGCTGCTCAGCCACGAGAGCTACGACGTCGTGATGGTGCTCGAAGACGGCTTCTGGCGCATCCGCCAGCTCCGGCGCTCCGCAGGGAGCGACACTGCCACACTGACGACGGATGCCGCCGGAGCGACCGCGATCACCGGCGCCCCGACGACGACACCCCTCACGGTCCCGGCGAGCCTGGCCACCGAGTATCGCCCGGCCGGCTGGGCGCCCGTCGTTCCGGTCGCCGTCACGGCGAGCGCCACACCGACACCGACTCCCGGCGCGACCCCAGCCCCTGCGCGCTCCGT
>NZ_JASJXJ010000234.1:0-3688 GCF_035018685.1 Cryobacterium sp. RTC2.1 | reverse complement strand
AGGCAGGTCCCGAGACAGAACTGTCAGCAAGGTCATGAGACAGAACTGTCAGATTGAGAACGAGACTTCACAGCCCTTAAACCACGGGTTTAAGGGCCAAAAGTGTACTCTCGCGGGAGGTCATGGCCCGGTCCGTGGAGCGGGAGCGGGAGCGGGAGCGGGAGGAGCGGGCGGCTAGCGACCGAGCCAGCCGCCGTCGACGGGGAGGATGATGCCGTTCACGTAGTCCGAGGCGGCGGAGGCGAGGAAGACCGTCGCTCCGGTGAGGTCGGCTGGGGTACCCCAGCGGGCGGCGGGGATCCGCTCGAGGATGGCCCCGGACCGGCCGGCGTCGTTCTGGAGGGCCTGGGTGTTGTCTGTTGCGAAATACCCGGGGGCGATGGCGTTGACGTTGACGCCGAGCGGCGCCCACTCGTTGGAGAGCGCCTTGGTGAGTCCGGCGATCGCAGACTTCGAAGCCGTGTACCCGGGCACGTTGAGCCCGCCCTGGAAGCTCAGCAGGGAGGCGGTGAAGATGATCTTGCCGTGGCCCTGCGCGATCATGGTGCGGCCGATCTCCCGGCTGAGCACGAACTGGCTCGAGAGGTTGACGGCGATCACGCGGTCCCACATCTCGTCCGAGTGTTCGGCGGCGGGGGCGCGCGCGATCGTGCCCGCGTTGTTGACGAGCACGTCGATCGGGCCGAGCGCGGTGATCTCGGCGGCGAGCGCGGCGACGGCGTCCCGGTCGGCGAAGTCGGCGTGCAGTGCGGTGAACCGGCGGCCGAGTGCGGTGACCGCGGTCTCGATCGCGCTGCCGCGCCCGGGCATTCTCGACGAAACGCCGACGATGTCCGCGCCGGCCTCGGCGAGTGCGACGGCCATGGCGAAGCCGATGCCGCGGCTCGCGCCGGTGACGACGGCGGTCTTGCCGCTGAGGTCGAAGAGGTTCAGAACACTCATGACTGATTTCCTAACGTTGTGGTCGCGAATGCGCTTCCCTGGTAGCCGAGGGCCTGGGAGATGGCCGCCGCGGCCTTCAGGAGGGGGCCGGACATCGCCTCGATCTGCTCGTCGCTGTGCTCGATCGACAGCGTGGACACGCTGAGCCCGTAGCGGACGGTTCCGGTGTGGTCGAAGAGCGGCGCCGCGATGCAGGCGATTCCGGGCACGTTCTCGCCGCGGTCGCGGGCGGTGCCGCGCGAGCGCACGCCGGCGATCTCGCGGCGGAAGGCGTCCGGGTCGGTGATCGAGGCATCCGTGATGCGGGCGAGGCCGGCGCTCGCGATGATGCGGTCGACGGTGTCGTCTGGGTAGCTCGCGAGGATGACCTTGCCGATGCCGGTGGTGTGCAGCGGGGCGGCATGGCCGACGCGGGAGGGCATTGTGTACGGTTTGCGGGAGTCGCTGCGCATCACGTAGACGATCGAGTCGCCGGCGAGGTAGCCGATGTGCACGGTGCAGTCCACGGTCGCGACGAGGTCGTCGACGAAGGGTTGGGCGATCGCGGAGATGTCGACGCCGGCGAGGGCGCGGCCGGCGATCGCCAGGATCGCCGGGCCCGGCAGATAGCTGCCGGCGGGGTCGGTCGCGAGGAACCTCTGGGTCACAAGGGTAGCGAGCAGGCGGTGCACGGTGGCCTTGGGCAGGCCTGTCGCGGCGACGACGTCCGAGAACCGCGGATGCTCGAGGGCCGCCTCGAGCACGATGAGGGTGCGCTCGGCTGCGCCGGCAGGGGTGGCAGGAGTGGCGACCCGGACGGCGGCGGGGGCCGACGGCATCCGCTCGCCGGCCAGGTCAGCAGTCATCAGGAAACGGCGGTGATGTCCACGGCGTCCATGTCGTCGAAGGACTGGTTCTCGCCGGCCATGGCCCAGATGAAGGAGTAGTTCGAGGTGCCGACGCCCGAGTGGATCGACCAGCTCGGCGCGATGGTCGCCTGGCGGTTGGCGACGATCAGGTGGCGGGTTTCGGTCGGCTCGCCCATCAGGTGCACGACGCGGGCGGCCTCGGGGAGGTCGAAGTAGAGGTAGGCCTCCATGCGGCGGTCGTGGGTGTGCGCGGGCATGGTGTTCCACATGCTGCCCTCGTGCAGGCTCGTCACGCCCATCACGACCTGGCAGCTGCGCACGCCGTTCTCGTGGATGTACTGGTTGAGCGTGCGGCGGTTCGAGGTCGACTGGTCGCCGAGCTCACGGACGATACCGGTTCCCGCGGGCACGAGCGTGGTCGGGTATTCGGTGTGGGCCGGCGCGGAGAAGATGTAGAACCGGGCGGAGTCTTCGGTCTCGGGCGCGGCGCTCGCACTGTCCGAGATGAATTCGACGACGGATGCCCCGCGGCCGATGTACAGGCACGATCCGTGTCCGAGGGCGAACGGCACGCCATCGACGACAACGGTTCCGGATCCGCCGACGTTGACGATCCCGGCCTCGCGGCGCTCGAAGAAGTGGTCGGTCCGCAGTTCGGGGAAGCTCTCGAGGGTGAGCGGGGCCGTGACGGGGCTGACCCCGACGAGGATGACCCGGTCTTCGTGGGAGTAGACGGCGCGCAGCTCGTCGTCGACGAAGAGGTCGGTGACGAGGAAGCGTTCGCGCAGCTCGGCGGTCGTCATTCCCCGGACTTCGGTCGGGCTGGTGGCATTGCGGATCTGCACGGAGACTCCTTGCGCTTCACGGCCCCAAAATGGAACTTAGTTCCATTCTGGGCGCTGGCGCGCCCTCAGTCAAACCGACCGCGGCCGTCAGACTGGTGCGACGAGCCTCGAACGGGGGCTCCGGCTGCGGCACGGCCAACCGATAGCCTGACGAGAGGTGCGCTGGTGAATCCCGTGGATGCCCAGCCGATGTCCCACGATCACCGATGAAGCGAGGACCGCATGCGCACCGGCGCAGGAACCGACACGACCTCCACTGCCGACGGGTCCACAGTGCGGGTCCCCGCGCGGTCCCGGAAACAGCGAACGTGGTTCTTCCTGACACTCGCTGTCGGTCTCGCGACTCTCCTCACCGCCGGGATCGGCATCCCGCTGACATCGGCCGAACACGATCGGGTCGTCGCCGAGAACACCAAGCGTGCGACCCTCGCGGCGACAGCCGCACGAGCCGTGAGCGAACTCGCGGCGCTGCGCACCGAAGTCGCCCTCTTCGTTCTCCCCTTGGATGACTTCGATAGGCGCCTGGTCGGTGTCGTCGACCCTGCCCTGATCGCACAGCTGAACGTCGCCCGAGACCGACTGGGGTTGGCCGCGCACGGCGGCTACCCCCGGGCGATCGCCGAAGCTCACTCCGTCGTCGTGCGACGGCTCCAGGCCATCGCGGAGGCGGAAGCCACCGCAGCGGAGACCGCGGTCGGCGTGCAGACCGCTGCCGATCAGAACGCCCGGGATGCTGTCACCGCGGCCGTTCTCAAACTGCGTGCCGCAGCCATCACCCACGGAGAACTGCCCAAGGCCTTCACCGCGGTCGTCGTCGCGAATGCCGCGCTGACGGAAAATCAGGCGGCCGCCGTGGCCGCGACCCAAGCCGCGGCCGAAGCCGCCGCCGCTGAAGCCGCGCGGGTCGCGGCAGCGACCGCCGCCCGGAATTCCGGTACTTCCCGGAGTTCCGGTACTTCCCGGAGTTCCGGGTCGAGCGGAACCGGCAGCACCGGCGGCACGACGTCCGGCTCCCCTGACATTCAGGTCCTGCCCCACCCCACCTTCCTGGAC
>NZ_JASJXJ010000233.1:0-3711 GCF_035018685.1 Cryobacterium sp. RTC2.1 | reverse complement strand
TCGGCGAGGTCGGGCGCTGAGGCGAGCGATGGGCAGCGGATGCGCGACGTCATCGTGGTCGGCGGCGGTCCGGTCGGTCGCGAAGCGGTGGGCGCGGGCATCCGGGTCGATCGCGGTCACCGTGAGGAGCAGGCCGTCCTGGGCCGCCCAGCGGGCGAGCGCCCTGGCGACGTCGCCGCCGCCCGAGCCGATATCGAGCAGCGTGCTCTCCCGGCTCGTCGAGAGGAGCGGCCGGATCTCGCGCCGGTACACCCCGCGCCAGCCGGAGACGGCGGCGTTCACGTATTGGAAATAGTCGTACGTGCGGCTCAGGACCTCGGGGTCGCAGCCCGGATCGTCCATGAGCTCGACCGCGTCGCTCGCCCGCCGGCGGAGGAACGGCAGCATCGGGACCAACGGCGATCGCGCCAACCGCGTCAGCCGCGCACCACAGTCATCAGGCCGGACTCGACCGTGAGCCCCGGTCCGAACGCCATGGCGCAGAGCCGCTCACCGTCCGCGGTGTCCTGGGCGTCCAGGATCGCCTTCAGCACGAAGAGGATCGTCGCGCTGCTCATGTTGCCATAGGAGCGCAGGGTCTCCCGCGACGGCACGAGCTGCGCCTCGCTCAGCCCGAGCTTGGCCTCGGTCTTGTCGAGAATGCTGCGCCCGCCCGGGTGGATCGCCCAGTGCGCGATCGCGGTGCTGAGTGGCGCCCGTGCGGCCTCGGCCGCCGCGACCACGACGGCTGGGGCGGTGAGCGTGGCGACAGACCCGCCTGAGGCGACCTCGGCGACCTCGGCCAGCTCAGCAACCTCAGACGCAAATTCCTCGATCGGCATGGTCTCACCGAGAGCGGCGACGGCGGCAGCGAGCCCGGGGTCCTTCGCGAAGAGCGGAGCGAGAGCACCCTCGATGTGCTCGTCGATGATGTGCGGAACATAGCTGCTGAGCACCATCTCGAAGCCCTCATCTCCGATCTTCCAGGCCATGTCGCCCTCGCCGACCGGCGTGATCACGGTCTCGAAGAGGTCCAGGCTGAGGGCGTTCTCGCCCGGCGCCGGGGCGCGCGAACTCACGATTCCCGCTGCCGCACCATCCGAGAACAGGGAGGAGGCAACGATCGTGTCGGGGTCGTCCGAGGTGCGGAGATGCAGCGAGCAGAGCTCGGCGCTCACCACGAGCACAACGGCGTTCGGGTCGGCTTCGACGAACTGCTTCGCGGTGCGAAGCGCGGGCATCGACGCGTAGCAACCCATGAACCCCAAGTGATACCTCTGCGTTGTCGGCTTCAGGCCCAATTCCCGCACGAGCATATAGTCGGGGCCGGGCGCGTAGAAGCCCGTGCAGGACACGGTCACCACGTGCGTCACATCGGCGGCCTCGATACCGGGGCACGCAGCAAGCGCGCGGCGGCCGGCCTCGACGAAGAGCTTCGTCGCCTCGGTGATGTACAGCTCGTTGCGCACCCGGGTGCTCGGCACGAGGAGGGTCTGCGTCGCCGCGTCGAAGAACTGCGGGTCCGGCTTCTCCGAGTCGAGGGTCAACTCCTCGATGACGGTGTGACGGCGCTCGATCCCGGACAGGTTGAAGGATGCCGTCACGAGCCTCTTCCCCAGCCTGCTCAATCCCGGCTGGGCCGCGAACACATCGCGCACCTGTTCCTGGATGAGGACGGTGGATGGAACAACGGTCTGCAACGCTCTCAGAGTGACGGACATAGCCCCAGTGTTACACGCGGCCCTGCGAGGCACACCCCCCATTTTCGCGCGCGGCGGCAACGGCCGACGGATGCCCGGATCCCGAAACTGGGCGCCGGCAGTGAATCCGCTGGGCGCGGTTCCGTGGCGCGGAGTGATGCCTAGGCTGGAATGTGGCGTGGGGCAACGGGGACGCGCGTCGCCAACCGCGGGCCGGTGCCCGCCTATCCGAGGGAGTCCCGTGGCCACGACCGTCGCCGACCAGATCATCGCCCAGCTCATCGACTCCGGCGTGCGCCGCATTTACGGCATCGTCGGCGACAGCCTCAACCCGATCGTCGACGCCGTTCGGCGCAGCGGCGGCTCCGCGAAGGGCGGCATCGACTGGGTGCACGTGCGCAACGAGGAGGCCGCGGCCTTCGCGGCCAGCGCCGAGGCGCAACTCACCGGTGAGCTCGCGGTCTGCGCAGGGAGCTGCGGACCGGGAAACCTGCACCTCATCAACGGCCTCTACGACGCCCACCGCTCCGGGGCACCCGTGCTCGCGATCGCGAGCCACATCCCGAGCGCCCAGATCGGCAGCTCCTTCTTCCAGGAGACCCACCCCGACCGTCTCTTCGTCGAGTGCTCCAACTACTGCGAACTCGTCAGCTCCGCCGCCCAGGCCCCGCGCGTCGTGAGCATGGCCATGCGCCACGCCATCGGGCTCCGCGGCGTCGCCGTCGTCACGCTCCCGGGCGACATCGCCGAGCTGCCCTCCGTCGGCACCGCGCCGACCATCACCCTGACCAAGCCGGGCACGCTCGTGCCCTCGACGGCCGACGTGCAGCGCCTCGCCGACGCCATCAACAACGCCCGCCAGATCGCCATCTTCGCCGGGATCGGCGTCGCAGGAGCCCACGACGAGGTCGTCGCCTTCGCCGACCTGCTCGCCGCCCCGATGGGGCATTCCCTGCGCGGCAAGGAGTGGATCCAGTACGACAACCCCTTCGACGTCGGTATGACCGGGCTGATCGGCTACGGCGCCGCCCACGACGGCATGCACGACGCCGACCTGCTCATCCTGCTCGGCACCGACTTCCCATATTCGCAATTCCTGCCCGACGGCACGGATGTCGTCATCGCGCAGGTGGACATTCGTGCGGAACACATCGGCCGGCGCACGAACGTCACGGTGCCGGTGCACGGGGACGTCGCGGCGACGCTCAACGCGGTCACCCCGCTGATCACCCGCACCGCCGACCGGCGCTTCCTCGAGAAGACCCTCAAGCACCACGAACAGCTCATGCACAAGGTCGACGGCAACCCGCGCAACGTCGAGAAGCGCACGCCGATCCACCCCGAGTACGCGGCCTCGATCCTCGACGAGGTCGCCGCAGACGACGCCGTCTTCATCGCAGACACCGGCATGTGCAACGTCTGGGCGGCCCGGTACATCAACCCGAACGGGCGCAGGCGGATGCTCGCCTCGCTCCTGCACGGATCGATGGCCAACGCGCTCCCCCAGGCGATCGGCGCCCAGGCGAGCCACCCGGGGCGCCAGGTCGTGACCCTGTCCGGAGACGGCGGCCTCTCCATGCTCCTCGGCGAGCTCGTCACCGTCGCCGCGCAGAACCTGCCGGTGAAGATCGTCGTGTTCAACAACTCAACCCTCGGCATGGTCAAGCTCGAGATGCTCGTCGACGGCTACCCCGATTTTGGCGTCGACGTTCCGGCCGTCGACTACGCCGCCGTCGCCAACGCCCTCGGCATCTACGGCCAGCGGGTCGAGGATCCCGCCGACATCCGCGGCGCCCTGGAGCGCGCCTTCGAGCACAACGGGCCCGCGCTCGTCGACCTCGTCACCGACCCGCTCGCCCTGAGCATGCCGCCGACGATCACCGGGGCGCAGGTGCGCGGTTTCGCGCTCGCCCTCTCCCGGGTCGTGCTGAACGGCGGCGTCGGCGAGGCCGTGCAGCTCGCCCGCACGAACATCCACAAGCTCTAGTCGCGCCCACATCGGCGGGCCGCGCCCGAAACGGCGGGCGCGGCC
>NZ_JASJXJ010000232.1:0-3822 GCF_035018685.1 Cryobacterium sp. RTC2.1 | reverse complement strand
CGCCAGAAGCGCCGGTCGAGACTGAGATGGAGAAAACGTTGCCAGGAGAGAACCTCACCCGGATCGAAGCCCAGGAGCGCGCAGCGCTCGTCACTGTGCAGAAGTACGCGATCAGCCTTGACCTCACGACGGGTCCCGAAACCTTCGCGAGCACCACGACGGTCACCTTCACCGCGACCCCGGGTGCCTCGACGTTCATCGACGCGATCACGCGCACGGTGCACGCGGTGACCCTCAATGGAGTCGACCTCGACCCGTCAAGCGTGAGCGACGGCATCCGCATTCAGCTCGATGGTCTCGCCGCGGAGAACACGCTCACCGTCGTCGCCGACGCCGAGTACACCAACACCGGTGAGGGCCTGCACCGTTTCGTCGACCCGGTCGACAACGAGGTCTACCTCTACAGCCAGTTCGAGGTTCCGGACTCCCGCCGCGTCTTCGCCGTCTTCGAGCAGCCCGACCTGAAGGCAGCGTTCCAGTTCACCGTGACGGCGCCCGGCGAATGGGAGGTCGTCTCCAACTCGGCGACGCCCGAGCCCACGAATGCCGGCAACGGTGCGAAGACCTGGGCCTTCGAGCCCACCCACACGATCTCGAGCTACATCACGGCGCTCATCGCCGGACCGTACGCGGTCATCCGCAGCGCGCTCACCTCGAGCGACGGCCGGATCATCCCCCTCGGCCTGTTCAGCCGCAAGAGCCTGTCCCAGTTCCTCGACTCCGACTACCTCTTCGAGAAGACCCGCCAGGGCTTCGCCTACTTCGAGGAGAAGTTCAACTACCCGTATCCCTTCGACAAGTACGACCAGCTCTTCGTGCCGGAGTTCAACGCGGGCGCGATGGAGAACGCCGGAGCGGTCACCTTCACCGAGACCTACGTCTTCCGGTCCAAGGTCACGGATGCCATCAAGGAACGCCGCGTCGTCACCGTGCTGCACGAACTCGCGCACATGTGGTTCGGCGACCTCGTCACGATGAAGTGGTGGAACGACCTGTGGCTCAACGAGTCCTTCGCTGAGTGGGCCTCGACCATCGCCACTGCCGAAGCGACCGAGTGGACAGAGGCCTGGACCACCTTCGCCGTGATGGAGAAGAGCTGGGCATACAAGCAGGACCAGCTGCCCTCGACCCACCCCGTCGTCGCGACCATCACCGACTTCGATGACGTGCTCGTCAACTTCGACGGCATCACCTACGCCAAGGGCGGATCTGTCCTCAAGCAGCTCGTGGCCTGGGTCGGCCGCGACGAGTTCTTCGCCGGCGTCGCCTCCTACTTCGCCAAGCACCAGTGGGGCAACACCGAGCTCAACGACCTCCTCGTCGAGCTCGAGGCATCCAGCGGCCGCGACCTCTCCGGCTGGGCCGCGAAGTGGCTCGAGACCGCGGGCGTCAACACCCTCCGCCCCGAGATCGCCGTGGACGCCGCCGGGGTCATCACCGGCTTCTCCGTGCTGCAGAGCGCGACCGCCGACTACCCGACGATCCGCCCGCACCGCCTCGCGATCGGGTTCTACGACCTCGTCGACGGGCAGCTCGTGCGCACCCACCGGGTCGAGATCGACGTCGACGGAGAGAAGACGGATGTTGCCGAGCTCGTCGGCCGCGCCCGCCCGGCCCTCGTGCTCCTCAACGACGACGACCTCGCCTATGCGAAGATCCGGCTCGACCCGGCCTCGCAGGAGGTGGCCCTCGAGAACCTCGCCGCCATCGAGAGCCCGCTCGCCCGCGCCATCGTCTGGGGTGCGATCTGGGACGCCACCCGCGACGCCGAGACCGGCGCCCGCGACTTCGTGAGCCTCGTGCTCGGCAACATCGCGAGCGAGACAGAGTCGACCACCCTGCGCACCGTGCTCGGCCAGCTCGTGCTCGCCGCGAACTCTTATGTGGCTCCCGAGTTCCAGGCCTCGACGCTGACCGAGGTCGGCGACGCGCTCTGGTCCCTCGCCCAGCACGCCGAGCCCGGCAGCGACGCGCAGTTCCAGTTCGTGAAGTTCTTCGCCTCCGTCGCCGCCACCGACAGCCAGCTCGCGAGCGTCGCGGCCCTCCGGAACGGAACGGTCCCGCTCGAGGGGCTCGAGATCGACACCGACCTCGCCTGGGAGCTGCTCATCGCCCTTGCCGCCGGCGGCAAGGTCGACGGCGCGGAGATCGACGCGGCGCACGCTGCGGACAACACCGCGACCGGCGCCCAGTCGGCCGCGCAGGCTCGCGCCGCTCTTCCGACCCCGGAGGCCAAGCAGGCCGCCTGGGATTCCCTGATCGAGACGGACACCGCCCCGAATACGATCGTGCGCGTCACCGCGGCCGGGTTCCTGCGCGCGAACGACACGAGCCTGCTCGAGCCGTTCGTCGACACCTACTTCGCGATGCTGCAGCCGATCTGGGTCTCCCGCAGCTTCTCGATCGCGGAGAAGCTCATCATCGGCCTCTACCCGTCCCCGCTCGCCAACCAGGCGCTCGTCGAGGCGACCCGCACGTGGCTCGACGCCAACCCCGAGCCCGTCGCACTGCGTCGCCTCGTGATCGAGAACCTCGCGGGAGTGGAACGTTCCCTCGCCGCCCAGGCACGCGACGCCGAGTAACCGCACCGCGGCATCCGCCGGCCCGAACGGCCTCGCCTCTCAGGGGGCGGGGCCGTTTTCACGTTGGCGGGGCGCTCAGGGTTCGCCCGGTCGGCTCTCGGTAGACTCGAAAGCGCTATGAATTGGGACATTATCTGGGCTGAAATCGTCAAATACTTCACAACGACCCTCGGGCTACAGCTGCTGCAGGTGCTCGGAATCCTCATCGTCGCGTTCGCGGTGCACTGGATCCTGCAGTTCGTGATCCGCCGCGTGGTGATCCAGATTGTCACCGGCGTCAAGCGCACCCAGAAGGTTGAGGACACCCGGGCGCTCAACGTGTCCCCGGTCGCCGCCGTTCGCGTCGTGCAGCGCACCCGTACGCTCGGCTCCGTCCTGACCAACATCGTCAATGTGCTCGTCGTGATCATCGCCGGCCTGCTCATCCTGCAGGTGATGGCCCCGAGCATCCTGGGCTCGTTCGCCCTGCTGACGGCCGCGATCGGCGCCGGCCTCGGCTTCGGTGCCCAGAACATCGTCAAGGACATCCTGAACGGCCTGTTCATGGTCATGGAGGACCAGCTCGGCGTGGGCGACATCGTCGACACCGGGTTCGCCTCCGGCGTCGTGGAGACGGTCGGCATCCGCATCACCCAGATCCGCGACGTGAACGGCACGCTCTGGTTCGTTCGCAACGGCGAGATCCTCCGGGTCGGCAACATGTCGCAGGGCTGGGCCCGCGTCATCATCGACCTGCCCATCCCGTACAGCTCGGACGTCGAAGCCATCCAGTCCGAAATGCTGCGGGTCGCGACGGCGCTCGCCTCGAGTCGCAAATGGCGGTCGATCATCCTCGAGAAGCCGGAGATCTGGGGCCTCGAGTCGATTTCCGCCGAGGCCCTTGTCACCCGGCTCGCCGTGAAGGTGCGTGTCTCGGCGAAGTGGGACTTCGCCCGCGACCTGCGCCTGCACCTGAAGCTCGCGCTCGACAGCCTCGGGGTCTCGCTCACTCCGCTCAACAGCGTCGTGATGACGGGGTCGGACGACGGCTCGGATGCCACACCGCCGACGAACCCCGTCGATATCGCCGCCGTCGCCGCGGCCGCGGAACCCGATCCGCTGCCGCACATCGAGGTTGTTCCGCTCAAGAAGGCCAGGACCCCACGCGGGCCCCGCAAGGCCAAGTCCGTTCCCAAGAAGGAAGCCCCGGTCGACGACGCTCCCGGCGAGGCTGCCCAAGCCCCCGCCCCACGGGCAACCG
>NZ_JASJXJ010000231.1:0-3895 GCF_035018685.1 Cryobacterium sp. RTC2.1 | reverse complement strand
CCCCAACCCAACCCGACGACATCGGAGGCATTCATTGGCATCAAAGCCGAATAGGCGTTACTGACTCACGCTCCTAGTCGCACGGAAACCTGCGCCAGTACAGCAAACGGGGCGTCGGCGCTTCGAAGAGTCGTTTCACCGGTGACGACGTCGACCTGATTGGGCATCGCTTACACTCTCGACTGTGACTGAAACGTCGACGCCTATTGTGAGGCACGAGCACCGCTGGCCGGTCCTGGCCGCAATCATCCTGAGCCTGGTTCTGTATCTGCTCATCCCCGAGAAGGTGCAGATTCTGCCACGGTGGGTCGTCCCATTGTTGGGTTTGCTTCTGCTGATCCCGCTGACGATCCTCAACCCACGCCGACTATCGCGAGAGACCACATGGTCCCGGTGGCTATCCATTGGGCTCGCGTCATTGCTGACCCTGGCCAATCAAGTCACCGTTGTCTTCACAGTCCAACAGCTTCTCTATGGGGGAGTGAACGGTCCGGATGTCCTCCTCACTGCGCTGCAGGTCTGGGTTACGAACGTGATTGCATTCTCGTTGGTGTACTGGGAGCTGGACCGGTCAGGTCCAGTTGCGCGTCGCGACGCAGCCCAGTGGGCGACGGCGACTGTGGACTTCCGTTTCCCACAACATGACGGGGCGCCAGGAGGCGAGGACTGGCGGCCAAGCTACTTGGACTACGCGTACATCTCGTTGACAAACATGATGGCGTTCAGCCCCACGGACGTTATGCCACTCACGCACCGAGCAAAAATGCTGATGGCGTACCAGGCACTGACCGGCTTCATTCTGCTCGCCCTGGTCATTTCCCGCGCGGTGAACATCCTCAACTGACCCAGGAAGCCACTAAGTCGAGCAAATAGGGCCGGACACGCACCGCAAAATCGAACGGGTCCCGGAGACCATCCAGGAGTTTCTGACGGCACTCGCAAACGCAGAATCGCGATACCGGAGTGCCCCATCCACTGTTTCAAGGCCTGGGGACGATCTAGCGGTTGAAGTTTGGAGCGTTTGAAGTAGTGCCTTTGTCCGCGGACGGGGCTTGGTGAGAACCAGTGATGCCAGCGGCATGATCCGAGAAGGTTCTGTCGCGTCGCACACCCGAGGATTTGGGACTAGTGCTCAGTGCCAACCCCAATAGGGTACCAACGCTTGCGAAATTTGAACTCTCGACGAAGCGGTCGGAAGACCCAATAGGTAGGTGCCCTCAGAGCCGGAGATGCTACGTCGGGTCGGAGTGATGGGATCCGCCTCCTCTCAGGTGTCCACTGATCAGGGCTGGCCGGATAGCGGCGTGCGGGGACTATGGCTGCCGTGATGGTTCCTGAAATCCGAGGCGTGGGGCGAGAACATCGAACGCCTTCGTGAGTCCTCCGAGGAGCGCTCCGACGCTGTGGCCTTCGCCGGGAACTTCGTAGTAGCTGGTCACCATGCCGGCATCCAAGGCCGCGGCACTCAACGCCTTCTGGGGTGGACCGATCACGGAGTCATCCGCCCCCACGGTGAACACGGCCTCGGTATCGGGGTAGTGCGTGGACGACATCACGGTCGCTGGTTTTGTCGCGTCGTAGGCGGCTTGGTCTCCGCCGAAGACGTCGGCGAGAACCGTGGGCTCAGATTCCGTGCCTGCGAAGGTCGTCCCGGACGCGCTGATCACGTTTCCCCAGACGTCCGGAAACTTGGTAGCAAGGGAAATGGCGCATTGGCCACCGTTTGAGAACCCCGCAATTGTCCAATCGACGCGATCAGTTTCAATGTGCACGTTCGCGCGCGCCCAGTTGACGACATCCTGCTCAATGTAGGTCTGCACATTCCCGTGCGCCGGAGTGTCCAGGCAGAGTGAATCGACACTCGGATCGCCGAGTTGGTCCGCAACCACGACAATGGGGGCCTGACCGTCATGGGTGAGGGCGAACGTGTCGAGGACTGAACCGATGTAGGACGCGTCCGGGTTCCCGGGTTGGCCCATCATCATGAGCACGAAGGGGAGTGCCGGAACGTCGGTGGCCAAGGCGGCCGGAGGAAGGTATACCTCGGCATCCCTGGCGGTGAAATTGGATGCGGTCGCCGGAATATGCACCGTCTCAATAGTGCCCGTGATGGCGAGGGCCGACGCCGGCGTGGGCGCGTCCGATGGGGACTGAGAGGTCTGACTGGCAGCGGAAGCCGGGTGGACGACAAGGAACCCGCCTGCGGCTCCCAGGACGAGGAGAGTGACACCCGCGATGAGGGTCTTGCTGCGTCCTGAATTCATTCTCACAGGTTGTGTCTCGGTTCTATCAGTTGACTATGGAACGCCCAGGCATCGACCGCTGGTCGATTCCAGTCGGAGGGCGATCGAGTCGGGGCCGAACGAGAATGCAGGGCTTCCGATGCGGGCACTGCATCCGTAGAACGCGGAAGGGCAAGTTATTGTGAACCGGCAGCGCGACGGCAGAGAAGTGGCCGGCGCGCTGCCGGGCCGGTGCTATTTGAGTGCGGAGCGGATGGTCTTGGCGTCGGTCCGTGCCTGTTTGAGTGCTGCGCGCGCGGTGGTCGCAGATGCCTTGAAGGGTTTCATCACGTCGTGGTTACCATCGTACTGTTCGGGTGTGGCGGCGAGTGAACCGGCGGCCAGTCCGGCCACAGCGCTGCCGGCGTTACCGATCTGGGCAGTCATGTCTGTCAGGCTGGCCTGCAACGCCGCGGTGGACTTAGAGGAGTCCTTTCCTGATAGCAGGCCCGAGAGCCGGGTCTGTTCGGCGGTGAGCTTCGCTGCCGTCTTCGAGGTGACAGTGTCTGCAAATGCCGTATACGCGGCTTGGGGAAGCGAGACCGAGTAGACACGGTAGGTAGTGAAGATCGTGGCGTAGTCGATTTTGGCCTGTGCCAGGTCGGTGTCAGCAGCGATTTTCGTCGCAAGGGTGTTCATGCCGGCGAGGTCGTTATTGAGGTTCTCTAGGAGAGCAGTCTTGTCGGAGGTGGTGAGGACGGCGTTGGCGGTGACTTTTGTGATCGCGGTGTTCAAGGAGGTGATTCGTTTCGAGGTCGCGGTCGCGGCTGATTCCTGCACGTTGGTGAGCGTGCGTGGCGTTTTCGTGGGACCGGCCGTGGAGGTGGGCGCCGGTGCGGGTGTCGCGTCAGCAAATGCAGGTGCGCTGCCAAGGGCAGCGAATGCGGTGATGGCAACGACACCAAGGATGCTGGATCGCGTAATAGTTCGATTCACGGAAAGGACTCCCAATTCGGTCACGGATGTCGAAGAGAATCCGACGTGGTCCACACTGCCCGCGTCCTGTTCGAGAAGTGTGAGATCAATGTTCGGGTTCGGTAAGGCCGGCACATCGGGTCAGCCAGATCGGGCTCGGGAAGATCGACACCACCCTCGTCGCACACGTAGCGGAACAGGTCATGGCCAACCTCGAGACTGCCACCAAATAGGTCCAAAACCGGTCTCGCGACAGCCACGCCGGCATGGCACTGGCCAGAGGTGTGTCGTCGTCATTGGAATGATTTCCGGCTTGTCCCCGCTTCAAGCGATAGGACCCTGTTTCAACCGGAGGTTTTGGTCGCGCAACGGCTATGTGTGTACTTCTGTGTGTACCTAGGAGATTTCGGGATTCTTATATCCCGATCAAAAGCATTTTTGTGCCTCAAGTAATGTCGCTTTCGATTGTGTCCTAAGGAAACGGTTGGGGGTTCGAATCCCTCCAGGGGCACACTCTTTCACGCCGAACCGGGCCTTATCGGCGTTTCCGGTTACTTGGACCGTTGGTACCCGCCGTTTCTCTCCAGGTATATGTGTGTACCTATGTGCGTACCCTAAAAGGGGCTCTCCTGACTCTTCCGTGGGTTAGTCCCGGCCGGGAAGCACGGGTTTGTGCCCGCCGAGGCTGAGCATTGCGA
>NZ_JASJXJ010000230.1:0-4029 GCF_035018685.1 Cryobacterium sp. RTC2.1 | reverse complement strand
ACGTGATCTTCGTCGTCGACGGCGGCCGGATCGTCGAGAGCCGGTGGGCGATCGCGATCGTGGTGCGGCCGCGGGACGCGGTGTCGAGTGCCGCCTGCACGACGCGCTCGGAGATGGCGTCGAGGGCGCTCGTCGCCTCGTCGAGGATGAGCACTTCCGGGTTCTTCAGGAGCACCCTGGCGATGGCGATACGCTGCTTTTCGCCGCCGGAGAGCCGGTACCCGCGCTCGCCGACGACCGTGTCGTAGCCGGCGGGGAAGGACGCGATCGTGTCGTGGATGCTCGCGGACCGGGCGGCGGCCTCGAGTTCGTCCGCCGTGGCATCCGGTTTCGCATAGCGGAGGTTCTCGGCGATCGTCGCGTGGAAGAGGTAGGTCTCCTGGCTCACAATGCCGATGTGGGAGACGAGGGACTGCTGGGCGAGATCGCGCACGTCGATGCCGCCGAACAGGACTCGCCCTTCCGTCGCCTCGTAGAAGCGGGGGATCAGGTAGGAGACGGTCGTCTTCCCGGCGCCGGACGGCCCGACGAACGCGGCGAACTGGCCGGGCTCGATCGTGAACGAGACCTGGTCGAGGGTGGGCCGGGACTCACCGGCGGCATCCGGATAGGCGAACGTGACGGCATCGAATTCGACGCGACCGGTGGCGGGGCCGGTCTCGGGCACCGCGAGAGCCTCCGGGGAATCCTGGATCGCCGGGACGAGGTCGAGGTACTGGAAGATCCGCGCGAAGAGGGCGCTCGAGGTCTGCAGGTCGAGTGCGACCCGCATCAGGCCGAGCAGGGGGAACAGCAGCCGGGACTGCACGGTCGTGAACGCGACGATCGTGCCTGCGGTGATGTCGGCGGAACCGTTGCTCATCAGCAGGCCGGCGACCAGGTAGACGATCGCGGGGATGCTCGAGAGGAAAATACTGACCATGGCGAAGAACCACTGGCCACTCATCTGCTGGCTGACCTGCAGTCGTACCTGGTTGTCGTTCTCGTCCGAGTAGCGGCCGATCTCGGCCTGCTGCCTGGTGAAGCTCTTGGAGAGCAGAATCCCGGAGACGCTCAGAGTCTCCTGCGTGATCGCGGTCATGTCGGAAAGCGATTCCTGGGTCTTCGCCGCGATCCGGGCGCGGACCTGGCCGACGCGGCGCTGGGCGATCACGAGGATCGGCATCAGGATCAGGGCGACGATCGTGAGCTGCCAGTCGAGCAGGAGCATCGCGACGAACGCGGCGATCACGGTGACGGCGTTGCCGAGCAGGCTCGAGATGGTGTTCGTGAGCACGCTCGCGACGCCGCCGACGTCGTTCTGCAGCCGCGACTGGATGATCCCGGTCTTGGTGCGGGTGAAGAAGCTCAGCTCCATGGCCTGCAGGTGAGTGAACAGTCGCACGCGCAGGGCGCCCATCACGGTGTTGCCGACACTCGCGGTGAGCCAGGTCTGCCACACCCCGAGCAGCTGGGAACCGAGGTAGATCGCGATCATGAGCCCGACGAGGGTCGCGAGGCGGGGCAGGTTGGGCTCTCCCCCCGGCGGGAACAGGCCCTCGTCGAATGCGCGCTGCACGAGCAGAGGCGGGACCACCGAGAGCGCGGCGCTGATGATCACGAGCACGACGGTGACAGTGAGCGCGGTGCGGTGCGGCGCGAACAGCGCGGCAATCCTGCCGAGGAGGTTCGGTATCCGCGGTGCTTCGGCGTTCTCGGCGCGCTGGGCGACGGGGTCACCGCCGCTGATCCGCCCGCGCGGGCGTCCGTACTGTCCAGGCCGGCCGGAGGGGGCCGACCCGCCACCGTGGCCGTGCATTGCACTCATGAAGCCAGCCTAAACGTCGCCGCAGCGGCATCCGCTCGCCTGCAGGGCACGCAACTGTGCCCGCTCCGGACACCTGTTCCCGTTGCGCGGGGCACAGGTGTCCGTTACGGGCACAGGTGTTGTTCGAGCGGATGCCCGGGCCTGGTCAGCCCTTCGTCGAGCCGGCCAGCAGGCCGCGCACGAAGTAACGCTGCAGGCTGAAGAACACGATGAGCGGCACGATCAGGGACACGAAGGCCGCGGCCGTGAGGCGCTGCCAGTCCTGCCCTCGGGTACCGGTGAGTTCGGCCAGGCGCTGCGTGAGCGGGGCGACATCCGGCGTGCCGCCCGAGAAGATCAGGGCGACGAGCAGGTCGTTCCAGACCCAGAGGAACTGGAAGATCGCGAAGGATGCGAGCGCGGGCACCGCGAGCGGCAGCACGATCCGGAAGAAGACCTGGCCGTGGCTGGCGCCGTCGACACGGGCTGCCTCGATGACCTCGCTCGGGATCTCGGAGATGAAGTTGTGCAGCAGGAAGATCGCCAGCGGCAGCGCGAAGATCGTGTGCGCGATCCAGACCGGCAGGTAGTTCTGCGCCGGGATCATCGGGATCAGCTGGTGCAGCGCCTCCTGCCCGGGCTTCAGGATCGCGGTGAACATCTGGAGCAGCGGGATCAGCGCGAGCTGCAGGGGCACGATCTGCAGTGCGAACACGAGCACGAAGAGTGCGCCACTGCCCTTGAACTTGATCCAGGCAAAGGCGTACGCGGCCATCGAGGCGATCACGAGGGGGAAGATCGTGGCGGGGATCGCGATCGCGAGGGAGTTCACGAAGTACGCGCCGAGCTGCGGGGAGGACTGCGAGGTGGAGAGCAGCACCTCCTTGTAGTTGTCGAGCGTGAAGCCCGGGTTCTGCAGGATGGTCCACCACCCCGTCGTGGTGATCAGCCCGGCGGGCCGGAAGGAGGACACGAACAGGCCGAAGGTCGGCAGCGTCCACAGGATCGCGATGACGAGCGACACGACCGTCGCCGTGCGCGACGTGAGGCGCCGTTTCACCCTGGCCGACTTGGTGCCGACGGTGACGACCTCGAGGGCATTCTTCTTGGTGCCGACGATGGGCAGGTCGACTACGTTGTCGCTCATCGGATCTCCCTCTGCTTGCGCATGATTCGTACGTTGTAGATGACAATCGGCAGCACCATCAGGAACAGCACGATCGCGAGCGCAGCGCCACGGCCCTGCTCACCGGCTCGGAATGCCTGCGTGTACATCTCGTTGGCGATGACGCTCGTGTTGAAGTTACCGGCGGTCATCGTGCGCACGATGTCGAAGACTTTGAGGGTGGCGATCGAGATAGTCGTGATCACGACGACGAGCGAGCCGCGGATGCCGGGGATCGTCACGTTGGTGAACCGCTGCCAGGCGTTGGTTCCGTCGAGTTCGGCGGCCTCGATCTGCTCGGTCGGGACCCCCTTGATGGCTGCAGAGAGGATGACCATGGCGAATCCGGTCTGGATCCAGATCATCACGATGATCAGGAGGAAGGTGTTGATCGGCGAGGTCTGGAGCCACTGCACCGGCTGGCCGCCGAGCCAGACCACGATCTGGTTCAGGAGGCCGATCTGGTCGCTTCCTCCCGACTTGTAGTCGTAGATGAAGCGCCAGATGATTCCGGCACCGACGAAGGAGATCGCCATCGGCATGAAGACGAGGGCCTTGAAGTATTTCTCTCCCCGGGACTTGTCGATGAAGACCGCGTAGCCGAGGCCGATGGCCGTTGAGATCGTCGGCACGACGACAACCCAGATCAGGGTGTTGCCCAGGGTGATCAAAGCAGCCGGCTGGGTGAACATCCAGACGAAGTTCTCGGCGCCGACATAGGCACCCGAACTGTTGGTGAACGCCAGGAGGGAGGTGCGGAATGCCGGGTAGATCAAACCGGCAAGCAGCAGGAGGAGGGCGGGCGCGATGAAGAAAGTCAGCTGCCAATAGTCGCGCCCGCGTTTGGGCGCTCTGTCTATCAGGAAAAGCAGGAGACCGATGACAAGCGCGAACGCTGCCAGTGCCCCCACTACCTGGATTATCTTTCCGAGTAAGTCTGCGGTCGTCATTGGCCGGTCCCTTCAATCGTGCGCGAAGCGGTCGTGCGAGGGGTCGCGTGGAGGTCTTGTAGGTGGTGCAGGTGGTGCGGTCGTGCGGGAGGCGGGTGGCGGGGGCCCCCCCCCGAGACGCCCCGCCC
>NZ_JASJXJ010000229.1:0-4043 GCF_035018685.1 Cryobacterium sp. RTC2.1 | reverse complement strand
TACGGGATTCGAACCCGTGTATACGGCTTTGCAGGCCGCTGCCTCGCCTCTCGGCCAATCCACCGTATTCGGGTTCATACCAAAGAGAATCGGCCTTTCGGCCGATTCAATTCGAGCGGATGACGAGATTCGAACTCGCGACCCTCACCTTGGCAAGGTGATGCGCTACCACTGCGCCACATCCGCAACTGCGCGCATTTCTGCGTGCTTTGAAGACTGTACCGGTACTTTTCCGGATATACAAACCGAGCGGAACTTGAGCGTGCGGTGGCGCGTCGGTGCACGACAGACGCCCGGTCTGGGCTAGTATCGAGAGTCGCGGTCGAACAAAATTCGCTCGCCGCGGGCGATTGGCGCAGTTGGTAGCGCGCTTCCTTCACACGGAAGAGGTCATCGGTTCGAGTCCGGTATCGCCCACTCCTACAGAGGAGAAAACCCCGCCGGAGCGGGGTTTTTTTGTACCCTCGTACTGGGGGGGCCAATCCCGCCAACCTGAGTGCGTCCTGTGCCAAGCTCTTCTTCAAGCCGAAGGACCATCCCATTGGATCCCCGGCCCAGCGAACCCTCCTTCGTCTTCATCACGAAAGAGCGCTGTACTCCCGTCCTGTTCCGTGAAGTGAACCGAGTCGCATCGTTCGCTTCCCGGGACTCGTGAACGCCGCACGACGACGGCTGCGTTCGACCTGCCGCATGCACGCCTCGCGGCAGACCTCGTGCGTCCGTCGCCGGCCGTTCCAGACACCACCCGGTAATCCCCCCAGCAGTAGTACAACAGCCAGAAAGGCTCCTCTCATGACTTCCGTCGAAACCACAACGGCCACCCCCGGCAAGATCCTCGGCATCGTCGGGTTCATCCTCGCCTTCATTCCCTACCTCCAGCTGCCCGGCCTCATCGTGAGCATCATCGGCTTCAACCAGGCCAAGAAGGCCGGCGCCCCCAACGGCCTCGCCAAGGCCGGCATCATCCTGAGCGCGATCTTCCTCGTGCTCTTCGTGGTCATCCTTGTCGTCATCTTCTCTGTGGCAGCGGCCAACCCGACGCCCAGCGCCTAAGCACCCGGTTCAGCGCGTCCCGCGGCCCCTCAGGCCCCGGCCTTCAGGGGAGCGGGACGTTTTCCATGTCCGGCGCTCTGACCCTGGCAACGTCCGGATGGCCTCGCCCACCTAGTCTGTGAACATGGATCTCCTGCTCGGCTTCTGGGAACGTGTCACGGCCAGGAACGATGTACTCCCCCTCATCCCCGCCTGGCTCACCATCGCGGCCGCGGCCGCCATCGTGCTCGTCCCGGCGTTGTGGCGGGCCTGCAGGAATGTGGTCACCATCGCGCATGAGGGCGGCCACGCGCTCGTCGCGACCCTCGGCGGCCGACAGCTCGACGGCATCCGGCTGCACTCTGACACGTCGGGGCTCACCGTCAGCAGGGGCAAACCCCGCGGACTCGGGATGGTGCTGACCCTGCTCGCCGGCTATTCCTCGCCCGCCCTGCTCGGACTCGGTGCGGCCTGGCTCCTGAGCCTGGGGTATTCGGTCGGACTGCTCTGGCTCCTGCTCGCGGCCCTCGCCCTGCTTCTCATCCAGGTGCGCAACTGGTTCGGACTCTGGTCCGTGCTCGCGACGGCCACGGTGATCTTCGCGGTCACCTGGTTCGGTTCCGCGTTCGTGCAGAGCGTCTTCGCCCTGCTCGTGACGGCATTCCTTCTTCTCGGCGCCGTACGCACGGTGCTCGAGCTTCAGGGATCACGCTCCCGCCGCCGCGGCACAGCCTCGGATGCCGACCAGCTCGCCCGCCTCACGCACATCCCCGGCCTGCTCTGGGTGGGTGTCTTCCTGATCATCGCGATCGCGTGTGCTGTGCTCGGCGCCGGCCTCCTCGGATCGGGCGGCTGAGCCGAGATCCCCGTCGCGACGGGGGTCGACCAGAGGCCGGCGCGAGCGTGGAGAATCCTCCTTGCACTCTGAGTGTCCGCTGTGCCATGCTCGACCCAAGCCAGACAAGAACTACAGTTCCCGACGACTGACCCAGCGAACCCTCCGGCGCATCAGTGCGACAGAGGGCACCTTCTTGTCCAGCATCGATCTCTCGGCGCAGCGCACACGACGCCCCCTGCTGCCGTTCGTGCTTTCTGCTGCCGCACGTCACCCGAGCAGCCGCCACCCGGACGATCACCCGACCGACCTCCGGTTCCTTCAGCTGTCTGGGTTCCCCATACCCATCTGCCGCCTGCCCGTCCGGGTTCCGGCGCCCACAGAAAGGCCGTCACCATGACGACTCCCGTAGCCTCCGCAGTCAACCCCGGCAAGACCCTCGGTATTGTCGGTCTCATCCTCTCCCTCGTCTCGCTGCAGCCCTTCGGGCTCATTGTCAGCATCGTCGGCTTCGTCAAGTCGAAGAAGGCAGGACTCGGCAACGGCTTCGCCCTCGCCGGAATCATCATCAGTGTCGTCGGCATCATCGTCGTCGGGATCGTGATCGCGGTCGCAGTCAGCGCGGGCGTCAACCTTGCGGCATTCTGCACGGAGCACGGCGCAGGCGTCTTCGACAACAACGGAGTCACCGTCACCTGCGGGGCATAGTCCCCCGGCTTCCCGAACGCCCGACAGGGCCCCCTCGACCGTTACCGGCGAGGGGGTCCTGTTGTCAATGGGCTCCCCGCTCGGCCGCCGGACCGCCAGTGATACGGGTCAGCCCGTTCCGAAACGGGTCGTGACGCCCGGCGAATACAGCACCGAATCCGGTACGCGCCCGCTGAGCGCCGGGAAGCCGGCCTCGGCCAGCAGAGTGTCGTCCAGGTGCACGAGCTCGGCCTGGACGAGCTCCCAGGGCTCGTGGTGGTTACGGAGGTAGACCGTGCGCCCCCTGGCACGGGTGAAAAGCGCCCAGCGCGCCGTGAGGAAGTCCGCGAGCGGTTCACCGGTCACCGGTTCCATCCCCGGCCGGACGACGATATCGGTCCTGGCCCGGCCTGCGAAGTGCCGCAGGGAGGAATAGCGGTACTCGCCCGCCACGACGGCCAGCCGCGTCCGCGACCACATGTACGGAAGTGCGAACGCGGCACGGGCAGCGAGCACCGCCGCGAGCCGCGACGCCTCGAGGGAGACGAAGACGACTCCGCGTCGCCCCTCGGCGTCGACGGCGTAGAGCCGGACATTCACCTCCACGAAATTCCCGAAGTACGGAATGGGTGGGCTGCCCCAGATCGTGGCCCGATCCAGGACGAACGGGATGAGGCCCACCCAGCTGGTGCCGTCGAATTCGTCGGGAACCAGGCCCGCGGGCAGGAGCGGTGCGACCTCGGCGGCCGGCACGCGCCAATGCACGAAGCAGAGGTGCGACCAGCGCTGGCTCGCAACAGCCCGGCCGGCGAGGGGCGGCGCAATCGACGAGGCCGGGTGACTGCTCGGCATGGTCCTAGTTCCAGCCGTAACGGCCGCGCAGGACCGTCGCGATGCGCCCGTAGCGCGCGGCATCGACCCTGGCGGCCTCACGACGCATGCCGCCCGGGTTCACGATGAAGACCCGGTCCACGTTGACCCAGCTGGGACGGCCGCTCCTGTCCCAGTCGCCGACGCCGAGCGCCACATAGTCGGGGTGCCCGGTTCGGTCCTTGCTCGTCAACTGGACGGCCAGGACGGCCCCTTTGCCCGCCTCGGCCACGATCACGACCGGGCGGTCCTTGCCGCGCCCGTCACGTTCCTCGAAGGGAACCCAGGTCCAGACGATTTCTCCAGGGTCCGGACTCGCATTCCGGGTCGGCCGGTAGGCGAGCCGTACATCACGAAGACTCCGCGGGTCGACTTCGACGGTCGCGCCCGCTCCGGTTCGACCAGGGCTCGGAACCGTCGACCGGTCACTGCGAGGCCTCGTCGGCGCGAAGAGTCGCCGCAGGGCACTGAAGAAACCGCGGATGGCTGACACAGCCACACTGTATCGCACCCGATCCGTCAGGCGCTGACGGGCGACTGCTGGGTCGACGGTCAGCATCCGCTCGTGCACAGGCACCGGATCGGACGCAAGAAGGGGCGCATCCGCGTGCCGCGGATG
>NZ_JASJXJ010000228.1:0-4087 GCF_035018685.1 Cryobacterium sp. RTC2.1 | reverse complement strand
CGGTGCCGGCCACGACGGGCACGGCGGCCACGACACTCGCCGGCACCGGGCGCGAGGCCGCGAGTGGGGCGGATGCCGCGGTGGCGACCCCGGGGGACGCCTGGCTCGAGAGCGGGACGAAGAGGCCGAAGCACAGGCTGGCGGCGGCGGCCGAGCCGGCCAGCCAGATCAGCGGGCGGTGGCCGGACGGCGCCTTCTCGAGGCGGTGCCGGGAACGGACGACGCCGAGGGAGTCGGAGGAGCGGGCGGCGGTCGCCAGGGAGCCTGTCGACAGTGAGTCCGAGGACGGCGAATCGGTCGGCCGTGGAGGGCTGATGGGGCGGAGGGGCAGTGGATCTTCCCGGCGATGGCGGGAGCGGGCGGGACCTTCAGGACGTGTATGGGGGCGCACGAAATCGTTTCTGGACGGCGGACGGGGACCCGACATGCGAACACGCGCACATGCCAGAACCCTGTGCGGAACCTCCGAAACCCATGCGTGAGCCGGACCTAGTGATAGGTCGGGGCCGCCGGGAGACCGAAGAATTCCTCGAGAGTGGTCACGCCATCCGTGTGCATTTCGGTCGCGAGGTCGACGCCGATGTAGCGGAAATGCCACGGTTCATACGCGTAGCCGGTCACGGCGACCTTGTCCTCCGGATAACGGAGCAGGAAACCGTATTTCCAGGCGTTGTGCGCGAGCCAGGTGCCCTGGGGAGTCGCCCCGAAGCAGGCGTCGAGGGAGCAACTCGCCGGCAGGGCGCTGATGTCGATCGCGAGGCCGGTCTGGTGTTCGCTCGTGCCCGGCCGGGCGGTGCTCGTGTCCGCGACGGCCTGCCCGTGGGCCGAGACGTCGTCGTTGTACACCGCGACCTGGGTGGGATAACTGCGGTAGGAACTCTGCGACTGCAGCTGCAGCCCGGTCTCGGCCGTGAAGGCGGCGAAAAGGGCCACGACGGCGTCGGATGCCTCCCGGCGGAGCTGCGGTTCCCAGACGTGCGGCACGGGCACGGTCACGAGGTCCGGCGGGGTGTAATCGGCCGGCTGCAGGGGGCGGTCCTTGTCGACGACGACCCAGATGCTGGTCGGGTCATCGTGCGAACGCGCCGCCTTGTCGAAGCGCGGGACCAACGCTATCGGCGTCGGTGATGCGGTCGGGGCCGGGCGCGCGGCATCCGTGGGTGTCGGCCGGTCGCCGGGCGGGTGCGTCGCGGGAGACCCGGGGTCTGGCGTCGCGGCGGGCAGCGCCGTTGCGACGGATGCCGGGGCGTGAGTCGCGAAAAAACCGAGCGCGACGGCCCCGCCGGCCACGAGAACGGCAGCGAGGGAGATAGCCGTGATCCGTCGCCAACCCATCCTGTGTGAACCCCCCGTTTGACCTTCTGTACGCACGCTCATGAGCCTAGTCCCGGGACTCGCCCCACGAGCGTGCCGAAACACCCCCCAACGGCCGGGAACGGGGTCCGGGAATCTGTTGATGATTCCCTGCCCGTCGTGTAACTTTGCAGACGATGCAAACTCCTCCCGCTTCCGCCTCCTCGCCCGCCTCCGCTCCCCTGATGTCGCACCGGCAGATCCTGTTCGTCATCTTCGGCCTGATGGCCGGGATGTTCCTGTCGGCTCTCGACCAGACCATCGTCGGGACGTCGATGCGCACCATCGCCGACGACCTCGACGGAATGTCACTGCAGGCCTGGGTGACGACCGCGTACCTGATCGTCTCGTGCATCAGCACGCCGATCTACGGCAAACTCAGTGACATCTTCGGGCGCCGGCCGCTGTTCCTGATCGCGATCACCGTGTTCCTGATCGGGTCCCTCCTGGCCGGGATGTCGCACTCGATGTATGAGCTTGCGGTATTCAGGGCGATCCAGGGCCTCGGCGCCGGCGGCCTGATGGCCCTTCCGCTCACGATCATGGGCGACATGCTCGCGCCGCGGGAGCGCGCCAAGTACCAGGGCTACTTCCTCGCCGTCTTCGGCATTTCGAGCGTCATCGGCCCGCTCATCGGCGGTGTCCTCTCCGGCGCGACGACGATCCTCGGCATCACCGGCTGGCGGTGGGTGTTCCTGATCAACATCCCGATCGGCATCGTCGCGCTCATCATCGTGATCCGCTTCCTGCACATCCCGCACTTCAAGCGTCCCGTACGGATCGACTGGTGGGGTGCCGTTACGGTCATCGTCGCCGCAGTGCCGCTGCTGCTCGTCGCCGAACAGGGCCGCACCTGGGGCTGGTGGTCGTTCACCTCGGTCGCCTGCTACGTGACCGGCATGCTCGGCATCGTGCTGTTCATCGTGGCCGAGCGACTGATGGGCGATGACGCGCTCATCCCGCTCAAGCTCTTCCGGTCGGCGACGTTCTCGATGGCGACCGTGCTCGGCGTCTTCGTCGGTTTCGGAATGTTCGGCGCGATGATGACCGTCCCGCTCTACCTGCAGCTCGTGAACGGCGCCACCCCGACCGAGAGCGGCTTCATGATGCTCCCGATGATCCTCGGCCTGATGATCTCCTCGATCGTGAGCGGCCAGATCATCGCCCGCACCGGCAAGTACCGCGTCTTCCCCACGGTCGGCACCGCGTTCATGGCCGGCGGGTTCTTGCTCTTCACCTTCGCGACCGCGGACAAGCCGGTCTGGTTCATGATGACGGGCATGCTCCTCGTGGGTCTCGGTCTCGGCCAGCTCATGCAGACGCTGACCATCGCGAGCCAGAACTCGGTGGGACCGCGGGACATCGGCGTCGCGACATCCGCTTCGACGTTCTTCCGTCAGATCGGTGGCACGCTCGGCACCGCCGTGCTGTTCTCGGTGCTCTTCACCCGCATCCCGGACACCCTCGGCGCGGCATTCGGCAATCCGACGATCGTCGCCGGCGTCAAGGCGGCCGCCTCCGATCCGGCCGTGCTCGCCGACCCAGCCAACGCCGGCATCCTGGCCCTGTTACAGAAACCGGCCGGGCTCGGGACGGCCCTCGACGGGGACACCTCGTTCCTGAACGCGGCGGACCCTCGGCTCTCGCAGCCTTTCCTCGTCGGCTTCAACGACGCCACGGTCACGGTGTTCTGGGTGAGCCTCGTCGTCGTGCTGATCGCCTTCGTACTGAGCCTCTTCCTCAAGGTCGATCCGCTCCGCAAGACGAGCGCCATGCAGGAAGCGGCCGACGAGCACGCCGCGACACAGGCAACCGAGCGGGCCTCCGAGGCCATGATCGCGCAGCACGCCGCCGACACGATGGGAGCCCTCGTCGAGCCGGGGCTCGACACCGACGAATTCGAACGCCCGGGCCGCGCCTGACACGGGCGCCCGACACGGGCGGTTGGCGGGCGGATGCCGGGCGCGGGAATTCGGGAGCGCCCGGCGGCGTTGTCCCTGAGATGCGTATTGTAATTGCAGGTGGACACGGAAAGATCGCCCGGCTTCTGACCCGGGACCTCACGGCTGACGGCCACGAGGTGATCGGACTGATCCGGAACCCGAACCAGGCGGACGACCTCCGCACCGACGGCGCGACCCCGGTCGTGCTCGATCTCGAGGCAACGACTCCCGCCGAGCTCGCGGAGGTTCTGTCCGGGGCCGACGTGGCCGTCTTCGCCGCAGGCGCAGGCGGGGGCAGCGGCGACGCGCGCAAGACGAGCGTCGACCTGGGGGCATCCGTTCTACTCGCCGATGCGGCGGAGACCGCAGGCGTGCGCCGGTTCCTGCAGGTCTCGTCGACCGGGGCCGACCTCGTGCGCGACGACGCCGAACCGGCCGGAGTGCCCGCGGACTTCGTGGCCTACCTCCGCGCCAAGCTCGCCGCGGAGGAGGATCTCGTGCGCCGGGACCTCGCCTGGACGATCGTGCGCCCGGCCGGTCTCACCGACGAGCCGGCCGCCGGGCTCGTGACCCTCGAGCACACCGGTCCGGGTATCCCGGAGGTGCGCGGCACGATCCCGCGCGCGGACGTCGCGGCGCTGCTCGCCGCGCTCATCGTCTCGGGCTCCGGCGCCCTCGAGACGCTGTACCTGGTCTCCGGCCGCACGCCGGTCCAGGCCGCGGTCTCCGCCCTCGCCTGACCGGCGCTGTAGACCGCGAAAGCGGGGGGATAGTCGGTGGGGGATGGGGTG
>NZ_JASJXJ010000227.1:0-4114 GCF_035018685.1 Cryobacterium sp. RTC2.1 | reverse complement strand
GCCCCGAGCGGCGCAGCGAGCGCCCTCGCGAGCACCGGCGCCGCGGCCGACACCGCACCCGCTGTGGCCGTCGCCGCCGGCGTGAGCCCGCTCACCTTCCAGTACGTCCCCGACCCGCGCATCACGGCCCAGATCGGCTACGTGCGCGCCCACTGGAACTCATACAACTCCGCCGTCTACGGCGCCATCGGCGGCAACGACTGCGTCAACTTCACGAGCCAGTCGCTGATCGCGCGCGGGTGGACGATGGACGCCGAGTGGTCCTATAGCGCTGCAGGCGCCGGATACAGCTCCGCCTGGTCGAGCTCGACCGCGTTCGCCGCGTACCTGTCCGCCCACCCCGAGCGTGCCACGCCGCTCACCGCCGGCGAAAGCAGCCGGGTCAAGGTGGGCGACATCGTGCAATTCGACTGGGACCGCTCCGGCGACAAAGACCACACCGGAATCGTCACCCGCGTCGTCAAGGACGCCTCGGGAACGCACCTCTATTACGCAGGTCACACCGAAGATAGCCTCGACAAGTCCGTCGAGGAATCCCTCGCGAACACCGGGGGAACGGTGAGCTACTGGAGCGTCGCCTAGCCCGGCGATTCAGCGACACTTCATAGCTTGGCGGGCAGTTTTCCCATTGAAGTGTGATTATCTGGATATATCCCCCCCCAAATGAGACGAGGAATTCGTGCAGTTCACCCGACGCTTTCGCATCAGCGCAGCCGCGCTCGCGTTCGCTGCTCTCGTGATCGGCACCGCCGCCGTCGCATCCTGGGGCGACGACGATTCAGACTCGGCGCGAGCGGAGATCGCCACATCGGTGACCCCCACAGACACCGCGACCCCTCGGGCGACGCCGGCGGATGCCGGTGCTCCCGTCGCCGTCGACACCGCGCCTGTCGCGACCGCAACGCCGACACCCGCTCCGGCGCCCGTGACGACCGCCGCGCCCGCCCCCGTCGCGGCGGCTTCGACCGGCGGAGTGCAGGCCCAGGTCGACTACATGATCGCGCACTGGACGAACTACAACACGGCGGACTACGGCGTCGTCACCGACAACGACTGCGTCAACTTCACGAGCCAGTCCCTGATCCAGCGCGGCTGGGCCATGGACGGCAGCTGGTGGTCCAAGGGCACCGGCTCGTCCTTCACCCACTCGAACGCCTGGGTCAGCTCGACCGCGTTCCGCAACTACCTCGCGAGCTCTGGGCGTGCGACCGCGCTCACCGACCAGCAGCGCGACCAGGTCAAGGTCGGCGACGTCGTGCAGTTCGACTGGGACAACTCGGGCGACCGCGACCACACCGGCGTCGTGACCCGCATCGAGGGCAGCGGCGACGACATCGTCATCTACTACGCAGGCCACACCGACGACACCGACTACCGTTCCGTCGACTACGCGATCACCGTGAAGCACCCGGGCGCCACCGCGTACTACTGGAGCATCCCCTAACCACCGGCCGCGTCACACGACGGATGCCGCCGCCCGCGCCCGCCGACCGGCGAACGTGCGCGACGGCATCCGTCTACGAAAGTGTCTACGCGATGGCGGCGTCGACGATCGCCTTCGCCTCGAGCTGCACCTGGCGGAGGTGCTCCGGGCCCTTGAAGGACTCGGCGTAGATCTTGTAGACGTCCTCTGTGCCGCTCGGCCGGGCGGCGAACCAGGCGTTCTCGGTGACGACCTTGAGGCCGCCGATCGCGGCCCCGTTGCCTGGGGCGTGGCTGAGCTTCGCGAGGATCTTCTCGCCGGCGAGTTCGGTCGCGGTGATCGCGTCGCCGTCGAGCTTGCCGAGCTGGGCCTTCTGCGCGGGCGTCGCCGCGGCATCCACCCGGGCGTACGCCGGGTCGCCGAAGTGCTCGACGAGTTCGGCGTAGCGCTGGCTCGGGCTCTTGCCGGTGACGGCGAGGATCTCGGAGGCGAGCAGGGCCAGCAGGATACCGTCCTTGTCCGTCGTCCAGACCGTGCCGTCGAAGCGCACGAAGCTCGCACCGGCGCTCTCCTCGCCGCCGAACGCGACCGAACCGTCGATGAGCCCGGGCACGAACCACTTGAACCCGACCGGCACCTCCCAGAGGTCGCGGCCGAGGAAGCCGGCGACCCGGTCGATCATCGTCGAGGAGACGAGCGTCTTGCCGATCGCGGCGTCAGCGCGCCAGCCCTCGCGGTGGCTGTAGAGGTAGTCGATCGCGACGGCGAGGAAGTGGTTCGGGTTCATCAGGCCGCCGTCCGGCGTGACGATGCCGTGCCGGTCGGCGTCGGCGTCGTTGCCGGTGAGGATGTCGAAGTCGTCCTTGTGGGCGATGACCGAGGCCATCGCGGAGGGGCTCGACGGGTCCATCCGGATCTTGGAGTCCCAGTCCAGGGTCATGAAGCGCCAGGTCGGGTCGACCTTGGGGTTCGTGACGGTGAGATTGAGCTCGTAGCGGTCGCGGATCGCTCCCCAGTAGCCGACGCTCGCGCCGCCGAGGGGGTCTGCGCCGATGCGGATGCCGCTCGCCTTGATGGCGGCCATGTCGATGATGTTCTCGAGGTCGTTCACGTACGCACCGCGGAAGTCGTAGGTCTCGACCGCGCTCGGTTCGCTCATCTTCACGTCGACGAGTCCGCCGGCGATGAGCTCGTTGGCGCGCGCGGCGATCCAGGAGGTGGCGTCGCTGTCGGCCGGTCCACCGTGCGGGGGGTTGTACTTGAAGCCGCCGTCGGTCGGGGGGTTGTGGCTGGGGGTGACGACGATGCCGTCGGCCTCATCGGTGTTCCCTGCCCGGTTGTAGGCGAGGATCGCGTGCGAGAGCGACGGGGTGGGCACGTAGTCGTCGAACTCGTCGACGAGCACGCGCACGCCGTTGCCGACGAGCACTTCGAGCGCCGTCGTGTACGCCGGGGCGCTCAGCGCGTGCGGGTCCGTCCCGATGAAAAGGGGGCCCGTGATGCCCTGATTGGTGCGGTACTCGACGATGGCCTGCGTCGTCGCGATGATGTGGTTCTCGTTGAAGGCCGTGTTCAGCGAACTGCCACGGTGCCCGGAGGTGCCGAATGTCACCCGTTGGGCGGGCACGGTCACATCGGGTTTCAGGTCGTAGTACGCCTTGACCAGCGCGTCGACATCGATCAGGTCTGATTCCAGGGCCGGAGTGCCCGCACGTTCATTCATGTCCCCAGTCTGGCACTGCAAGTAGGCTGTGAGCCATGTCCGAGACGCGCAAAGCCAGCTACAGCTTCCTGGGGCCGGCGGGCACCTTCACCGAGGCGGCACTCGCCCAGGTGCCCGAGGCGCGCGCCCAGGCCTGGCGCTCCGTCAACAACGTGGGCGAGGCGCTCGCCGACGTCGTCTCCGGTCGCAGCGTCGCCGCGATGATCGCGATCGAGAATTCCGTCGACGGCGGCGTGTCCGCCACCCAGGACGCGCTCGCGAAGGTGCCGGACCTCCGGATCATCGGCGAGTATCTCGTGCCGGTGAACTTCGTGCTCGTGGCCAGGCCGGGCACGACGCTTGCCGACGTGAAGATCGTCGCCGCGCACCCGGTCGCATACGCCCAGTGCCGGAACTGGCTCGAGACGAACGTTCCGCACCACGGCCACATCCCCGCCTCGAGCAATGTGGCGGCGCCGACCTCACTGCTCGAGACCGAACAGGCGGATGCCGCGGTCGCCCCTCCGGGGATCGAGAACCATCTCGACCTCACGGTTCTCGCCACCGACATCGGTGACAACCCGAACGCCGTCACCCGGTTCGTGCTGGTCAGCCGCACGACCGTGATCCCGGAACGCACCGGTGCGGACAAGACGAGCCTCATCGTCGAGCTGCCGGAGGACCGCGCGGGGGCGCTCCTCGAATTGCTCGAGCAGTTCGCGACCCGCGGGGTCAACCTTTCGCTGATCCAGTCGCGTCCGATCGGCGACGCGCTCGGTCGCTACCGGTTCGTGATCGACGCCGACGGGCACATCCACGACGAACGCGTCGCCGACGCCCTGCTCGGCCTGCGCCGGTTCAGCCCGAAGGTGATCTTCCTCGGCTCGTACCCCCGGGCTGACCTGCAGCAGAACGAGTACACCAAGCGCTACGACGACGACGTCTACATCGGCGCGCGCGCCTGGCTCGACGCCCTCCTCCGCGGCGCC
>NZ_JASJXJ010000226.1:0-4161 GCF_035018685.1 Cryobacterium sp. RTC2.1 | reverse complement strand
GAGCCACTCGGTCGCCGCGGCCAGGCGCCCGGCGAGGAGCCCGACGTCGAAGACGTTGGCCCGGTCTGATTCTTCCCCCGGCGTGAGCAGGTCGAGGAGCAGGGTGCCGAGGCCGGCGCGGTGCAGGACGTCGGCGACGAACTGGTTGCGCGGGCTGTGGCGGCTGCTCCCGCTGCCGTGGGCGAACACGACGACCGCGGGGGCGTTCTCGGGAAGGTACAGGTGCCCCTCGAGGACGACCGTGCCGACCGGGATCTCCACGTCACGGTCGAGCCCGGATCCGCCGGCATGGCGTCCGGAACGGATCCGCCTGGCGGCGGCGTCCAGCAGCGCGGTCACTTCGTCGTCGGTTGTGGCCGCGAAGTCGATGTAATGGTTGCCGACGGCCACCAGGCGGCGCGGCACGTTCACGCAGACCAGTTCGTCGAAGCTCGTGAGGTCGAGCAGCGCTTCCGCCGAAGCCACCGGGACGGCCAGGATCACCCGCGTTGCGCCGTGCAGCCGGGCGACGTCCCCGGCGGCGCGCGCCGTCGCACCCGTCGCGATCCCGTCGTCGACGATGACGACGGTGTGACCGCGCACGTCGACCCGTTCCCTGCCCTTGCGCAGCTCCGCGACGCGGGCGTCGAGAATGGCCCGTTCGTGGCGTTCGACCGTCGCGAGCTCGTCCGCGCTGATGCTGGCCATCGAGAGGATGTCCGGGTTGAGTTCCCTGACGCCGTCCTCGCCGATCGCTCCCATCGCGAGTTCCGGCTGGAAGGGAACGCCGAGTTTTCGGACCACGATCACGTCGAGCGGCGCGGCGAGAACCCTCGCGACCTCCGCAGCGACGGGCACCCCTCCCCTGGGCAGGCCGAGCACGATCGTGTCGGTACCCCGCAGGTACTCGAGCCGCTCGGCAAGCTGCCGGCCGGCATCCACCCGGTCACTGAACAGGACCATCGCCCCCACCTCCTCTGGACTGCAGAATCGTTCACCATCATGGTCCGGTGCGGCGAATCGCAATAGGGCGTGTTCGAGACGGGCACGGCCGAAAGCCGATTCATTCCGCGGTCGGAATGAATCCCGGAGGGGTGGCGGATCGCCGAAAGTCGCACCGGCGACCGGGTGGACGAGCGATTCAGACCGCCACGAGCGAGCGAAGTCCGGGGTGGAGGTCGCGCAGGGCGCGCTCGACGCGGGCGTGCAGGGTGAACCCGACGGCGGGACATCCGCTGCAGGAGCCGGTCAGGCGCACCGTGACGACCTCGTCGTGTGCAGAGACGAGCTCGACGACGCCGCCGTGGGAGCGGATGAAGTCGCCGACGCGCCCGGACAGCACGGTGCGGGCCGCCACGGCGAGGTCGGCGTCGCGCGTGCCGGGAGTCCCCGCAACGGCAGGAACCCACTCCGCGGGATTCTCGAGGGCGGCGTGCAGCGCGCTCCGCACCGCCGCGCCCTCCGAGGACCAGCTGCAGGTCGCGGAAAGGCACGTCGTGACGGAGCCGACACCGACCGTGAGCCCGGTGAGCACGCCGGTGTCGAGCAGGCGACCGAGGTCGCCCGGTGCCGATCGGACGGCACCGGTGAATCCGAGCGCACCGGGCGGCATCACCCAGCGGAGCGCCTCTGGGCGGTCGTGCACGGCTTCCGGGTGCAGCGGGATCATCTCAGGCCGTCCCGGTCGCGAGTGCGACGATGCCGTGGACGATCCACGCCGAGCTCCAGGCCAGCACGAACATGTACCCGAACGCGATGGCCGGCCACTTCCAGGTGCCGGTTTCCCGCTTCATCACGCTCACCGTGGACATGCACTGCAGCGCATACACGAAGAAGACCAGAAGCGCGGCGATCGTCGGGGCCGTGAAGACCCGGTCGCCGGCATGGGCGCCGTCGGTGTACGTCATGGCGGAGAGGGCAGCGGACGGGTTGTCCGGGTCGTCGGCTGCGGCGATCTGGCCGAGCGTTGCCACGAAGGTCTCCCGCGCGGAGAGGGAGGCGACGACGCCGATGTTGACGCGCCAGTCGAAGCCGAGCGGCGCGAAGACCGGTTCGACGGCACGGCCGATCGAGGCCGCCGCACTGTGGTCCATCACGAAGGACGTCACCGCGCCCTCATCCGTGACGTCGACACCGGATGCCGTCAGTTCTGCGGTCGAGTGCAACGGGAAGTTCAGGAGGAGCCACAGCACGATCGTCGTGAGCATGACGATCGTTCCGCACTTGCGCAGGAAGGCCCGGGACGAATCCCACATCGTGAGGCAGATGGACCGCAGCGTCGGGACGCGATACGGCGGCATCTCCATGTAGAACGGCATCAGGAGGCCGTTCCGGTCCTGCACGGTCTTCACGATCCAGGCCGCGAGCATGGCAGACACCGCCCCGAGAAAGTAGAGGCAGAACATGATGACGCCCTGGGTCTGCAGCGGGCCGATGCGGGACTCCGGGCTGACGAGCATCCCGATCAGGAGGATGTAGACCGGCAGCCGTGCCGAGCAGGTCATCAGGGGCGCGCCCATCATCGTCGCGATGCGGTCCTTGGCCGACGGCAGCGTGCGGGTCGCCATGATCCCGGGGACCGCGCACGCGAAGGAACTCATCAGCGCGACGAACGCCCGGCCCTCGAGCCCCGCCCGCGACATGATGCGGTCCATCAGGAACGCGGCCCGGCACATGTAGCCGACGCCCTCGAGCAGGGAGATCAGCAGGAACATCAGCATGATCTGCGGGATGAAGACGACGACGGCGCCCACCCCTCCGATGATCGCGTCACCGAGCAGGCCCGCGAGCCAGGGCACCGGCACGAAGACGTCGACCAGTCCGGCGAGCCAGCCGAAGAACGTCTCCACGAGTCCCTGCAGGGGTGCTGCGAAGGAGAAGATGATCTGGAAGAAGGTGACCATGACCGCGATGAAGATCGCGGTGCCCCACACCGGGTGCAGCAGCACCGCGTCGATCCGCTGGGTGGTCTTGTCGGGCTGCGCCGGGCGGTACTCGCTCGCCAAAAGGATGGATTCGGTCCAGGCCTCGAGCTCGGCCGGGTCTGTCGGTGGATCGAGCACGGGCACCGCCCAGTTCCGCCAGCCGGCGATCTTCATGCGGAGTTCGGGGATGCCGATGCGCCGGTTGCCGATCACCCGGACCACCGGCACGCCGAGGGCCCGTTCGAGCCCGGCGATGTCGAGGCGCCCGCCGCGGGTGATGAGTTCGTCGGTGAGGGTCACGGCGATGCACACCGGCCGGTGCAGGCGCAGGACCTGCGACACGAGCCGCAGTGACCGCCAGAGCGTCGTCGCGTCGATCACGACGACCAGGGCGTCGGGCGATTCGACCCCGGTGAGCCGGCCCTGGAGCAGGTCGGTGACGATCTGCTCGTCCGGACTCACCGGCTCGAGGCCATAGGTGCCTGGCAGGTCCTCGACGACGAAATCCTGGCCGCCCGAGCGGAAGACGCCGACGGACCGGCCGACGGTGACGCCGGGATAGTTGCCGGTCTTCGCCCGGAGTCCTGTGAGGGCGTTGAAGATGCTCGTCTTGCCGGCGTTCGGGCTGCCGACGAGCGCCGTGCGCGGGGCGCCGGTGACGACGGTGCCGCCGGTCGGTCCGCCGTGGCAGTCCGGCCCGCTCGATGCGTCCGTCACAGAGTCGTTGTCACGCGGATGCCGCGGGCCTGCGCGAGTCGGAGGCAGATGTCGTAGCCGCGGACCCGGTACACGGCAGGGTCTCCGAGCGGCGCCCGGCGGAGGAGCTCGATCCTGGCGCCGGCGACGAAGCCGAGGTCACCGAGGCGACCGGCGTACGGGGCCGTACCGTGGTCTCCCACATCGATGATGCGGGCAGGCACTCCGATCGGCAGCGCCTCCAGGCCGCAGGGGTTCGACAGGGGAGGTGCGGTGGCCGCAGGCGATCCGTCAACCCGGCTGGACACTCTCACTTCACGTTCTCCTCGGCGTCGTCGGGCCTCCCCGCCGACTGCGGAGCGCTCACCCTCAGCCTAGCTGAAGTTAGGGCAGGCTTACCTACACCCGCTCCCGGCCGGGTGGGTTCGCCCGCTCGCTCGCTGCGCCTATGCCGGATACTGGGTTCGGAAAGCGGGAGCGAAAATGGGCTCTCCTGACGTTACCGTGGGTGGTTTCCGAGCGCCTTAACGAGTGCACGCCGCTCTCCGTCTAGGTTTCTAAC
>NZ_JASJXJ010000225.1:0-4256 GCF_035018685.1 Cryobacterium sp. RTC2.1 | reverse complement strand
TGGCCCGGTCCGCGTGCGGGTTCCGGCCGGGGTCGAGCTGCACGGTCTGGGTGACGATGACGGTGCCCTCGCCGTCGTGCGGGAGTCGCTCGCCGCGCAGGTTCCGCACCCGGCCCGGCTCGGCGACCCGAACGAGTTCGCCGCGCTCGTGCGGCACATCGTGGAGAACCCGATGCTCAACGGCGAGACGATCCGGCTCGACGGCGGAATCCGGATGCCGCCCCGCTGAGCCCGCGCGACCCGGCCTACTCGATGTGGTTGACCTTCCGCTGCGGGGAGCCGGCCGCCCAGCGCTCCGCGGAATCCGTGGCGAGCCCGGCGATCTCGTCCTGGCGGTGCACGATCGCCTCGGCGGCCGCGATCCGCTCCGTCAGGGCCGGCAGTGCGACACCCGCGAGCAGCGCTGAGAGCTGCGCCTCGTACTCGATCCGATGGTTCTCGGTGCCCTCGGTCAGCGAACTCAGCAGCGCGGCGTACTCGATGCGCGCCTCGCGGGCGGTGGCCTGCTCGGTCTGGGTATTCAGCTCGAAGAACTTCGTGCGCGCCCGGTTCTCGGAGATGAGCGCGGCGCGATAGTTCGGGCCCGTGCTCTTCTGCCCGGTCTTCACCCGCAGCCCCGTGGCCCTGGCCAGGATCTCCCTGGCCCTGTCCCGTTCGGCGCGCAGGACCTGAGAACCCGTGACCGTGCCGACGTAGTTCGCCACGATCGGCGCGCCCGGCGCGGGCGCCATCGGCGCACGCGCTGACCGGGTCAGGGGTGCCTGGGGTGCGCGCTGTGCGGCGAGGTGTGCAGCAGACACCGCAGCGGACCGCACCGTCGACACCGGTTCCGGTTCCGGCGGCGCGGGCAGTCGCGACGGGCCGGCCAGTGGCACGTGCAGCGGCACGTTGATCGCTTGCGCTGCGGCGGCCCGTGCGGCCGCGGCCTGTGCCGCGGATGCCTGTGCGGCGGCGGCTTGTGCTGACGCCGTCTGTGCCGCTGCGTGCGCGGCTGCGGCCTGCGCGGTTGCGGCATCTTCTGCCGCGGCTTGTGCTTCGGCGTGAGCGGCTGCGGCCTGCGCCCGGGTGGCCTGCTCGATCGCGGCGTGCGCTGCCTCGGCCTGCTCAGCCGCACGGTGTGCCGCTGCTTGTGCTGCAGCGGTTTGCACGGCGGCGGCGTGCGCCGCCTCGGCCTGTGCCGCCTCGGCTTGCGCGGCGGCGGCCTGCGCCGCGGCTGCCTGAGCGACCGCGGTCTCTGCGGCTGCGGCAAGCGCGGCAGCGGCAGCCGATGCACTGGGTCGCGCCGGCGGTGCAGCGGCCAGTTGCGCGGCGAGCGGCGGCGCGGCAGCAAACGGTGCGCCAGCGAGCGGCGCGGCGACCGGCGGCGCGGCCTGGAGCGCGGCGGCCGGAAGAACAACCGGCACCGCAACGGGCGCGGTCACGGCAGCGCTCACGCCCGGATGACCGGTTTCCCGCGGCTGGACGGCCCGGGCCACGAAGTCGGGGACGACCTCCGTGCTGCCGTCGCCGCGCTTGAGCACCCAGTTCACGTTGTCCCGGCCGCTGACCGTGGGCACCGAGATCTGGGCGACGTCGACAAAGGCCTGTTGGGCGTAGTACTCCGCGTTGGAGAGCACGCCCTTGCCCGGAGACACCCGGGCGTTCATGTGCCGGCTGAACCGGCTGCGCTCTGCGGCGCTCAGGAGCGCCGGGTTGAAGGTGATCGCTGCGCTGCGCCCGAGCCGGACGACGGGGGAGGTCCCGGTCGAGGGCTGGCTTGCGCGTGCGACCGGGGGATTCTTCGCCGCGGAGCGTGCGGCGGAGCGCTGGCTGCGGCGCAGCAGGGCCTCGCGTTCCACGTCACGGAAATCGCCTGCGGCGCTCATTCGAGGACTCCCGCACGTCCAGTGGCGGAGGCCAGCGGCCGGTCGCCGGCTGGGGGTACAGGTGTATCGGGTGTCGGGTGGGTCACGGCGGGTCCGCGTTTCTCGCTTCGACGTCACCTCTTCGTCGGGGTGCTCAGCCGACCCGGGTTTCGGGACCGTGAAGTCGGCAGTCGAACGGAGGGGACCGGCGCGCAGTCAGTGCTGCGAGGGGTCCGACACCGTCTGGAAAATCGAATCAGCCGCCGGGGCGAACGACAGACCTTCCGACGAATGGTTACGTAGTGATAGATGGGTAGGGTCGGCCGTGCGACTGACCCCGGAACAGGGGGTAATCACACGCCCACACATACCCTAGCTGCGCCGACAGCCTCACCGCCAGACATTGCGGCGGGTTTAGCCGCCGCGGGCTGCTGCTGGGTGATGCAGTGGATGCCTCCGCCGCGGGCGAAGAGCGGCCGCGCGTCCACGGTCACAACCTTCCGCCCCGGGTAGGCGTCCTCGAGGATCGACCGGGCCGCGGCATCCGCCCGGGGTTCGCCGAAGCCGCACGCGATGACGCCGCCGTTGACCACGAGATGGTTCACGTAGCTGTAGTCGACGAATCCCTCGTCGTCGGAGATCCGGGCGGGCGCGGGCAGGTCGATGATCGTCCAGGGCCGGCCTGCGGCATCCGTCGAGGCGGCGAGCACCGCGCGCAGCTCGCGGGTCACGGTGTAGTCGGGATGCGCCTGGTCGTTCTGGGCGTGCACCAGGAGCGTGCCGGGCATGGGGATCGCGGCGACGATGTCGACGTGCCCGCGGGTGCCGAAGCGGGCCTGGTCGCGGGTGAGGCCGCGCGGCAGCCAGATCACGTGGGTCGCCCCGAGGGTGCGGGCGAGTTCGGCCTCGACCCTGGCCCGGTCCGCGTGCGGGTTCCGGCCGGGGTCGAGCTGCACGGTCTGGGTGACGATGACGGTGCCCTCGCCGTCGACCTGGATGCCGCCGCCCTCGTTGACGAGCAGCGAGGACACCGGTGTCGCCCCGGCCGCGCGGGTCACGATCCCGGCGATGTCGGCGTCGCGGCCCCAGCTCGCCCAGTCCTGGCCGCCCCAACCGTTGAAGATCCAGTCGACGGCGCCGAGCCTGCCGTTGTCGTCGAGCACGAAGGTCGGCCCGATGTCGCGCATCCAGGCATCGTCGAGCGGGGCCTCGAGCACGTCGACGCCGGCGGAGAGGTGCCGCGCGGCGGCGGCGCGCGCGTCGCGTGCGCCGGTCCCGGCCGTGCTCCCGCCGGGGTCGACGACCATGGTCACCGGCTCGAACTCGAGCACCGCGTGTGCGACGGCCGCCCAGGTGCTGCGCGCCTCCTCCGCCTCGGCCGCCGTGTCGCCGAGCGTGTAACCGTCGGAGGGGAAGGCCATCCAGACCCGCTCGTGCAACGCGGTCTCCGCGGGCATCCGCCAGGTCATGCGCGGTCCGCCGCGCCCGCGCTCGAGTCCGCGTCCGCACCGAACGGATGCGTCAGCTCGACCGGGGCGGTCAGACGCGCGTAGCTGTCGGGCCGGCGCGTGCCCAGGAACGGGAACAGGGCCAGCCACTCGGCCCGCTGGGCGAGATCGAGGTCGGCGACGAGCACGGCCGACGTGTCGCGGGGGGCCTGGACCAGCATCCGCCCGTAGGGGTCGGAGATGAACGAGGAGCCGTAGAAGGTCAGGTCGCCCTCGTCGCCCCAGCGGTTCGGGACGACCATGAACAGGCCGCTCGTGATGCCGTTGCCGACGATGACGTGCTGCCAGATCGGCTGGGTGTCGAAGGCCGGGAAGCCCGGTTCTGAGCCAATCGCGGTCGGGTAGGCGAGGATCTGCGCCCCGGCGAGGCCGTAGAGGCGCGAGACCTCGGGGAACCACTCGTCCCAGCAGGTCGGCAGGCCGATGCGGGCGCCGTCGAGTTCGGCCGGCGCGTAGACGGGGTATGCGTCCTCTGGAGGCCCGGGGCGGAAGTAGGTGTCCTCGTAGTAGCCCTCGGTCACCGGGATGTGCAGCTTGCGGGTACGGCCGAGCAACTCGCCGGAGGGGGAGACGATGATCGCGGTGTTGTAGCCGCGCGGGTCGCCGGGCTGGTCGGCCGGGTCCGGCCGTTCGAACAGCGAGGCGTGCACGACGACGCCGTGCGCGCGGGCCTGCTCGGCGGCGAAGGCGAAGGTCGGGCCGGTGAGCAGGTCCTCGGCATCGAGCTTGGGCACGCCGGTCGCGCGCCGGTTGCCGGGGTACTTGCGGAGGGTCAGCTCCGGGAGGAACACGATCCGGGCTCCCGCGGCGGCGGCGAGGCGGATGCCCTCGGCGAGTTCGGCGCGGAGGGCCGCGTCGTCCGCGTGCCAGCGGTGCTGCACGAGGCCGACCCGGAGCGGGGTGG
>NZ_JASJXJ010000224.1:0-4256 GCF_035018685.1 Cryobacterium sp. RTC2.1 | reverse complement strand
GCTCAGGGACCGCCGGGTGCTCGTTCCCTGGGGCGACGCCGTCCCCGTCGTCCCCGCCCAGCCGGCCTCGGCACGCGAACGCACGGCCACGGCGCCCTGGCCTGGCAGCCTCCCCGGGCTCTCCCCCGCGACCGTTTTCCTGGAATCGCCGTCGGTCCTGCTCCACGCCACGGACGGCGCTGCCGTCGGCGTCGACGAGCGGGGCATCCTCTCCGGGACTCCTGCCGCCTTCTCTCAAACCGGGCGAACCGACGACCTGTCCCCTGTCACGGCCTGGGCCGGACCCTGGCCGCTCGTCGAACGCTGGTGGGATCTCGCCAGGGCGCACCACGGCCATCGCCTCCAGCTCGTGGACGGATCGGGCGCGGCCTGGCTGCTCCTGCTCGAGTCCGCCCGCTGGGTTGCGGAGGCCCGGTATGACTGACGACGGAACCACTGGGAACGGTATGGCTGAGAACGGTATGGCTGACAACGGTATGACTCAGAACGGAACCGACTGATGGGCTGGAGCAATCCCCCGATCCCGTGGTCCGAACTCGAGCGCGCCCTCTCCGACCGGCGCCGCCCCGGCGGTCCGCCCGCGGGAGCCGACGGCGGCGACAGCCCGGCGTGGTCGGGCAAGCGCAGGCCATACCGCCCGGCGGAGCCCGCCGTTCCGGCCGGCTCAACCACGCGGGCTGCCCTCGTGCCGTACGCCGAACTGCACGCGCACTCCAACTTCAGCTTCCTCGACGGCGCCAGTTCGCCGGAGGCCCTGCTCGAGGAGGCCTCGAGGCTCGGACTCTCCGCTCTCGCCCTGGCCGACCATGACGGGCTCTACGGCGCCGTGCGCCTCGCCGAGACGGCCGAGAGCTTTCCCAACCTGGCCACCATCTTCGGAGCAGAGCTGTCCCTCGGCCTCGGCGAGCCGCAGGCCGGCGTTCCCGACCCGGCCGGCACCCACCTGCTCGTTCTCGCCCGCGGCCAGGCCGGCTACCATCGCCTCGCCGCCGCCCTCACGAGCGCCCATCTCGCGGGAGGCGAGAAGGGCCGTCCGGTCTACGACATCGAGGATCTCGCAGCCCAGGCCGACGGCACCTGGGCCGTGCTGACCGGATGCCGCAAGGGCGCCGTGCGCCGGGCTCTCGTCACAGGGGGGCCTGCTGCTGCGGCGAGGGAACTGGCCGGACTCGTGCGCCTCTTCGGCAGGGACAACGTCTTCGTGGAACTGTACGACCACGGCTACCCCGCGGACAGCGCCGGCAACGACGCCCTCGCGGGCCTCGCCGCTGAGGCGGGCCTGCCGGTGCTCGCCACGAACGCCGTGCATTACGCAACGCCGGCAGGTTCCCGGCTCGCCTCCGCGCTCGCCGCCGTGCGCGCCCGGCGCAGCCTCGACCAGATGGACGGCTGGCTCCCCGGCTCCGACGGAGCGCACCTGCGCAGCGGCGCCGAAATGGCCGCCCGGTTCGCGCGCTATCCCGACGCGGTCGCGAACACCGTTCCGCTCGCCGCCGAACTCGCCTTCTCGCTACGCCGGGCGCGCCCCCGCCTTCCCCGCCAGGATGTCCCTGCGGGGCACACACCGATGACCTGGTTGCGGTCCCTGGTCACGGACGGCGTCGCCGAGAAGTACCCGGGAGCTTCTCCGTCGGTGCTCGAACGCATCGAGAAGGAACTCGCGGTCATCGAGGCCAAGGACTTCCCCGGCTACTTCCTGATCGTGCACGACATCGTCCGGTTCGCGCGCAGCCGCGGCATCCTCTGTCAGGGCCGCGGCTCTGCGGCGAACTCGGCCGTCTGCTTCGTGCTCGGCATCACCGCGGTCGACTCCATCTTCTACCGGCTCCCCTTCGAACGCTTCCTGTCGAGCCTTCGCGACGAGGAGCCGGACATCGACGTCGACTTCGACTCCGACCGGCGCGAGGAGGTCATCCAGTACGTCTACGGCCGTTACGGCAGGCTCAACGCGGCCCAGGTCGCGAACGTCATCACCTACCGGCCGAAGGTCGCCGTGCGCGACATGTCCAAGGCGCTCGGCTTCAGCACGGGCCAGCAGGACGCCTGGTCCAAGCAGGTCGAGCGCTGGGGCGAATCCGTCTCGAGTCCGGAACACGACATCCCCCCGCTCGTGACCGACCTCGCCGAGCAGCTGCTCGGCTCCCCCAGGCACCTCGGCATCCACTCCGGCGGCATGGTCCTGACCGACCGCCCCGTCGGCGAGGTCTGCCCGATCGAGCCGGCCAGGATGGACAACCGGACAGTGCTGCAGTGGGACAAGGACGACTGCGCCTGGATGGGCCTGGTGAAGTTCGACCTGCTCGGACTCGGCATGCTCGCGGCCATCCAGTACACCTTCGACCTCACCGCAGAACACCTCGGCGAGACCTGGACCCTCGCGACCATCCCCCGCGAGGAAGCCGGCGTCTACGACCAGCTCTGCCGGGCGGACTCCGTCGGAGTCTTCCAGGTCGAGAGCCGCGCCCAGATGGGCACCCTGCCCCGCCTCCAGCCGCGCCGCTTCTACGACCTCGTCGTCGAGATCGCCCTGATCCGGCCGGGGCCCATCCAGGGCGGCGCCGTGCATCCCTACATCCGGCGCAAGCTCGGCCAGGAACCGGTGACGTACCTGCACCCGAAACTCGAGCCCGTGCTCGAACGCACACTCGGCATCCCGCTCTTCCAGGAGCAACTCATGCAGATGGCCATGGCCGTCGGCGGGTGCTCCGGCGAGGACGCCGACCTGCTCCGTCGCGCGATGGGATCCAAGCGCGGCATCGAGAAGATCTCCACCCTCCGCGACCGGCTCTACGCCGGGATGGCGTCGAACGGCATCACCGGGGACGTGGCCGACACGATCTACGCCAAGATCGAGGCCTTCGCCAACTTCGGCTTCGCGGAGAGCCACTCGATCAGCTTCGCCCTGCTCGTGTACGCGAGCGCCTGGTTGCGCCTGCACTACCCCGGCGCCTTCCTGGCCGCCCTCCTCCGCGCCCAGCCGATGGGCTTCTACTCTCCGCAGTCGCTCGTCGCGGACGCCCGCCGCCACGGCGTCACCGTGCTCCGTCCGGACATCCTCCGATCGGGCGCCGACGCGGGCCTCGAAACCACCGACGGTCCCCCGACAGTTCGCCGTTCGGTGTGCCTGTGCCCAGAGCAGCCTCCGGTGCCGCCCTTCGACCGAGCTGTTCCGCCGGACTGGGCAGACCACCGCAGGGACGGCGACTTCGCGGTGCGCCTCGGCCTGGCCGAGGTCTCCGGCATCGGCGGCGACCTGGCGGGCCGCATCGTCGCAGAGCGCGGCCTCAACGGGCCGTACCTGTCGATGGCGGATGCCGCGGGGCGGGTCGGCCTGAACACGGAACAGCTCGAGGCGCTCGCCGCCGCCGGTGCTTTCTCCGGTCTCGGGCTCGAACCGCGGACCGCGCTGTGGACGGCCGGAGAGGCGGCGACCGAACGACCGAACCACCTCAGCGGAACCGCCGTCACCGTGCAGCCGCCTCTGCTCGACCTGCTCAGCCCCGTCGAACAGGTCGTCTATGATCTCTGGGCAACCGGCATCTCCCCGGACGACCATCCGATCAGCCACGCGCGCGCGGGCCTGGCCGCACGCGGTGCCCTTCCGATCGACCGGCTTCCCGCCGCCGAGTCCGGACGCCGGATCCAGGTCGGCGGCGTCGTCACCCACCGGCAGCGCCCGTCGACCGCCGGCGGGGTGACCTTCCTCAATATCGAGGATGAAACCGGGACTCTCAACGTCATCGCCGGAATCGGCGTCTGGAACCGCTACCGAAGAATCGCGAGGGAATCGCCCGCGCTCGTGGTGCGCGGCATCCTGGAGCGTTCCCCGGAGGGCGTCACGAATCTCCTCGCCGACAAATTCGAAACCCTCACCCTCGCGGCGCCGACGACCTCCCGGGATTTCCGCTGAGAGAGCCGTCCCTCTCCCGTGGGTCTTCGGCTAACGTCGAACGGGTGAATGACGATCGATACGGACAGGACGCCCTGAGGCCGGGCTGGCGCGAGGTGGGACGGAAGGTCATCCCGACCCACGACGCCGTCCGCGACCTCGTCGTCGAAGAAGTCGCCACGGGCTTCTGCGGCGCCATCGTGCGCCTCGAGAAGCAGATCGTGACCCTCGAGGACCGGCACGGCGCGCTCCGGCTCTTTCCCCTCGGCTCAGCGTTCCTGATCGACGGGGAGCCCGTCAGGCTCGTCGTGCCCGCCAGGGCGGCCCAGCAACGCGCCCGGACGGCATCCGGTTCCCTGGCCATGGC
>NZ_JASJXJ010000223.1:0-4425 GCF_035018685.1 Cryobacterium sp. RTC2.1 | reverse complement strand
GGCAGGGGCGGTGCCGGGGTCGAGCCGGGGTCGGCCGGATCGGCATCATGGGCGGTGCCGGCCGGCTCGCGCACGGCCCTGCGTCCGTCGAGGCCGATGCCGCGGATGGTGAGGATCATGAAGATCACCATGCTCGTGACGATCGACGCGTCCGCGACGTTGTAAATGGCGGGGATCAGCCAGGGTGTCGTGATGAAGTCGACGACGTGGCCCAGGCCGAAGGACGGCTCCCGGAAAAGCCGGTCGGTGAGGTTTCCGAGCACGCCGCCGAGGAGCAGGCCGAAGACGAGCGCCCACGCCAGGGAGCGGATGCGCCCGGCGAAGATCACGATGAACACGACGACCGCCGCGGCGATGATCGTGAAGATCCACGTCATGCCGGTGGCGAGGCTGAACGCCGCGCCCGGGTTCCGGACGTAGTGCCATTGCAGCACATCCCCCAGAACCCGGACGGTACTTCCTTCGGTCAGCGAACTGACGACGAGGAACTTGGCCGTCTGGTCGAGCGCATAGACGCCCAGCGCGGCGAGGCCCAGAACGATGAGCGCGCTGGATCGCCCTTTCGTTCGGACCTTAGGAGCCAAAGCCCTGGTAGCTCGGCTTCTGCGCGCTCTCGGCGCCGACCGGTGAGGCAGCGTCGAGGTCGTGCAGCTGGCCCTCGATGTAGCTCTTCAGCTTCTGGCGGTATTCGCGCTCGAAGGTGCGGAGCCCGTCGATCTTGTTCTCGAGGACGGAGCGTTCCTTGTCCAGGATCGTGTTCTGCGCGCGCTGCTTGGCTTCGGCCTCCGCAACGAGGCGGGCCGCGGTTGCGTGACCCTCGGCGATGAGGGCGTCGCGCTTCTCGGCGCCTTCCTTGACGTGTTCCTCGTGCAGGCGGCGGGCCAGCTGCAGCAGGTTCGTGGTGCCGGCGGTCTCGTCGATCGGCTCGGCCACGGGAGCCGCTGCGGCGACGACCGCGGGAACGACGACGGGCGCGGGAACGACCTCGGGAGCCTTGACGGCTTCGACGGGGGCGACGACGGGAGTGCTTCCGGCTTCGGTGCTGACACCGGCGCGGAGCTCCTCGTTTTCGGCAGTCAGGCGGCGAAGCTCCACGACGACCTCGTCGAGGAAGTCATCCACCTCGTCCTGATCGTATCCTTCACGGAACTTGGTCGACTGGAACCGCTTGTTGACTACATCTTCCGGAGTTAGCGCCATGGCTTTCCACCCTTAAAACTCAGTTGAGAACTTTTTGTCGAACGAATAATTGACGCTACCGGACGGAGCGTGTTGCACACGCGAACCCGGGACGCCTCGATCAAGAATACATGCCGCACTCCGGAACGGACGCGAGAACTACCGGAGAGCGCCGACGACGCCCATGCCGATGATCGTGCAGAGCATGGTCAGGCTCCAGCCGAAGTCGAATGCGATCGGGCCGACCCGCAGTGGCGGCAGGATGCGCCGGAAGAATTTGACCGGTGGATCGGTGACCACGTAGATGAATTCGACCAGAACGAGCGTGATTCCCTGCGGGCGCCACGAGCGGTTGACGCTGCGGACGAGGTCGACGATGAAGCGTCCCCACATGACGAAGAAATACAACAGCAGGGCGTAGTAGATGATCCAGGCGAGCAGTGTGACGACGAACACGGCCGAGACTATGACTGCGCGAAGAAGGACGACTCCGTGTCGGACTCCTCGGCGGCGTTGTCGCCCGAGACGACGATGTGGGACGGCGAGAGCAGGAACACCTTGGCGGTGACACGTTCGATCTTGCCGTAGAGGCCCTGGGAGAGGCCACTTGCGAAGTCGATGAGCCTGCGCGCGTCGGCGTCACTCATCTGGGAGAGGTTGATGATGACCGGAATGCCCTCGCGGAAGGATTCCGCGATCAGCTGGGCATCGCGGTACTGGCGCGGGTGGACGGTGAGGATTTCATTCATTTCTGAGGCAGCCACATTCTTGGGAGTGGAGGTCTTGCGCAGCGGGGTCACCGGGGCGCGGCCATTGGTGCCGTGAGAGCCCTCGACGCGCGTCGCGGACGGGCCGGCCTGGTGCGGCGCGGCGGTCTTCGGCTGGGCGGAATTCGAGACGGCATTCTGATCGGCCGCGGGTGGGGCGACGGGCGCCTCGTACTCCAGCTCTTCGTCTGCCAGCCCCAGGTAAACCATGGTTTTCTTGAGCGGGTTGGACATCTCGACCTCCGTGTTGGTGATTCTTCGTACTCAGATTAACCGAGAGTCGGGCGATTCCCGGTGATTGCGGTGCCAATTCGAAGGTGTGTCGCCCCTTCGCGGATGGCCTCCGGATAGTCCTGCGACATGCCCATCGACAGGAATCGCGCCTCGGGCGCGGCCCTTCGGATGCCCTCCCCGAGTGACCGGACCCTGGCGAACTCCGCTGCCGGTTCCGCCCCGAGCGGGGCGACGGCCATGAGCCCGAGCAAGCCCAATCCCGGCGTGCCGAGCACGTGCTCGACGAGCGCATCGAGCCCGGAGGGATCGACGCCCCCGCGAGCGGGGTCGTCCGTGAGGTTCACCTGGATGAAGCAGTCGATGGACGAATCGGCAGAGCCGAGGGCCGTCGCGAGGGACGCCCGGTCGACGGAATGCACGACGTGAGCGTATGCGCGCACCTGCCGGGCCTTCTTGCCCTGGACCTGGCCGACGAAATGCCAGGTGAGGTCGCGGCCGGCCAGGGCGCCGGCCTTTTCCTGGGCCTCCTGGTGGCGATTCTCGCCGAAGTCGTGCACACCGAGCCGGAGGAGTTCCTCGATCATCGTGACGGGATGGAACTTGGTCACGACGATCGTCGTCACGTCCGCCGGGTCCCTGCCCGCGTCCCTGGCGGCCGAGGCGACCCGTTCGCGCACGACGTCGAGCCCCCCGGCGAGGCCGGACGGCTCAGGACGCAATTCGGTCACGATGGGTTTACTTGAGGAAGTCGGGGATGTCCAGGTCGTCGGGGTCTTCTTCGAAGGCCGGGTCGGCGACGGCCGTCCCTGCTTCTCCGGCGGACCAGGTCGCGACGCTTGCCTCTTCGGTGCCGAAGACGCTCGCAGCGCCGCCCGATGCAGCATCCGCCGTAGCGGAGACGGCGCCGGCGGCGACACCCGCGGCCACGAGGTCCGCGTGGCGCACCTCGACGGCCTTGACACCGGGTTCTCCGCCGTCGAAGCCTGCTGCGATGACCGTCACCCGGACCTCGTCACCGAGGGTGTCGTCGATGACGGCACCGAAGATGATGTTGGCTTCGGGGTGCACGGCCTCCTGGACGAGGCGGGCCGCGTCGTTGATCTCGAAGATGCCGAGGTTCGAGCCGCCCTGGATCGAGAGGAGCACTCCGTGTGCGCCGTCGATGGACGCCTCGAGCAGGGGGGAGGCGACGGCGAGTTCTGCCGCCTTGATGGCGCGGTCTGCACCGCGTGAGGAGCCGATGCCCATGAGCGCGGAACCCGCGCCCTGCATGACGGACTTCACGTCGGCGAAGTCGAGGTTGATCAGACCGGGGGTCGTGATCAGGTCGGTGATGCCCTGCACGCCGGCGAGGAGGACCTGGTCGGCCGTTGCGAAGGCCTCGAGCATGCTGATGCCGCGGTCGCTGATTTCCAGCAGGCGGTCGTTCGGCACGACGATGAGCGTGTCGACCTCGTTCTTGAGGGAGGCGACACCCGCCTCGGCCTGGGCCTGGCGGCGCTTGCCCTCGAAGCCGAACGGCTTCGTGACGACGCCGATGGTGAGCGCGCCGATGGACTTCGCGATGCGGGCGACGACGGGTGCGCCGCCGGTGCCGGTGCCGCCGCCTTCGCCGGCGGTCACGAAGACCATGTCGGCTCCCGCGAGGGCTTCTTCGATTTCTTCGGCGTGGTCCTCGGCGGCACGACGGCCGACCTCGGGGTCCGCGCCGGCGCCGAGGCCACGGGTGAGGTCGCGACCGACGTCGAGCTTGACGTCGGCGTCGCTCATCAGCAGCGCCTGGGCATCGGTGTTGATGGCGATGAACTCGACGCCACGGAGGCCGAGTTCGATCATGCGGTTGACAGCGTTGACGCCGCCGCCGCCGATTCCAACAACCTTGATGACAGCGAGGTAGTTCTGGTTTGTTGTTGACACGTCCGGCCTCCGGTGGAACCCTAAACCTCTGGTCGAAGTTTAAAGTTATGCTGAGTATGCAATTCCTGATTTCGAAGGTAAGCGCCACGCATCCCCCTCCGGGGAGGCGCGCCCGCGTGTCGCGAACAACCCCGGAAAAATCACCGTGCGGATTACGCGTGGCGGGACGACTCGGTTCTCCGGCCGGCGGATGGCCCGCGGATCAGCGGAGGACGGCGCTGTCCGGAGAAGAGACGTCGTATTCCTTGACGGTGCCGACGGGGTGGCTCACGATGAGCGCGGCGAGCACGACGGCCTTGTACTCCGATCGCTCCGCACTCCCCCACAC
>NZ_JASJXJ010000222.1:0-4442 GCF_035018685.1 Cryobacterium sp. RTC2.1 | reverse complement strand
CCGCCCACGGGCGGATCGCCCCGATCGCTGTGGTTTCTTAACTGCGTTCAACTGCACATCCGAAGGGCTGGTTTCTTTCCGGATTCAGCTGTGAACACGCACCCCTGCGGGACGTGTCTCGGCCGGTCGCTCGACTACCGACGTCGCCATCTGCGCCGGCTGCGTCGAAACAAGCACACGCGTCGCATCGTCGATCACCCCGGACAGCAACTCGAACAGGCGGTCGTCGGGATTCGGGGTGCATGCCTCAGCAATACCCTGAACCGAGACCCGGATGATCGTCTCCGCCGTGCGATCGGTGAACTTGGTACGCGACCATGCCCCCATGGAGGAGATGAACTCGCGCGCCCACCGCTCGGTCTCCGGCGCCGCGTCGAACGCGGTGCGGATACGGGCCTCGAGTCCTTCGGGCAACTCGCCATCGAGCCCCTCCAGCTGGCGCTCGCAATTCAGGATCCCGACGGCAAGCGCACGCTGGTGATCCGAGCTGCTCACGGGAAGCGCCGCGGTCGCGGCCCTGACCGCGATCAGTAGCCGCACCCGGGGGTTGTCGCCCTTGAGGCCGATGACCGACGGGATCAGGGGCACCAGGCGGGCCCGGGAACTGTCCGAGGTGCAGTCGTTGACCATGCGGGCGAGGGAGGCGACCAGGGGGTGCGTGCACGCCGGATGGTCACTCCACGCTTCGCCTGCGAGGTAGGACGCGAACTCCATGAAGCAGGCACCGGAGCGCGGCGTGCGGTGTTTGCCGCGGGACAGGACCGGCATCAGGCTGGGCACCGGCATCGGATCGGGCGAGTTGCCCTTCAGCATATTCATGGATCCTCCAGACAAGTGAGTACTCCTCACTAGTGTCTCCCCGCGGGCCCACAAATGCGAGAGGGAATCCCGCCGATTTCTCCGTCCCTCCCACGCCGTCTGGGTGGGCCCAACTCCCGCACATTCCCGCCCTGCAGCTGCGGTGCCGCGGAATTCCGAGCTCCGGACCTGGTCGGGGGATTCAGTCGTGGGTGCGACGGCGGCGGAGCGTTGCGGGGCGCACGCGACGCCGCCAACGCGGCCAGCTGCCGATCGCACGCTGTTCTGGCAGGCTCCAGCCGTACCGGGCCGCGAGGATCCGCATCACCGTGGTCACGATCACGCAGGCGATCGCGGCGATGGTGATGTCCACGTGCAGTTCGAAAAGCACGACGAGGAGCGCGCTACCGAATCCGGCGGCCATGGCGTAGAACGAACCGACGTGCATGACGGCGATCGGAACGTTGAGCATCATGTCCCGGAGCGCCGAGCCGCCGACGGCCGTGATCACGCCCACGAACAGCGACGGAATCTCCGGGAGGCCGTGCGCGAGCGCCTTGCTCGTCCCGAGAGCGGCGAACAGGCCGATCGTCACAGCGTCGAGCGCGATGATGAACGGGCCGAGGCGGTTGAAGAGGCTCTGCAACAGCATGCCCAGGAGAGCGGATCCGCCTGCGATCGGCAGGTACCAGTTGCTCTGCAGGGCAGCGGGCACCCCGCCGAGCAGGATATCGCGCAGGAGTCCGCCGCCGAGGCCGACAGTGACACCGATGATCGCAATGCCGAGCAGGTCGAAGCGGCGATCGGTGAATCGCCCGGCGAACATGGCCCCCTGGATCGCGCCGATGGCGACCGCCGTCAGGTCGATCCAGAGCGGGATCGTGAACAGGATGGGAGGCACCCTCCAATGAAACCATCCGCCGCGGGGTTTCCTGACCGTCGACAGGCGCGTGGAGGCAGGAACCGCTCGACCGGCGCGTCGGCCGGGACCGGACCCACAAAGCCCGCTCGGGTGGGAGAATAGGACGTGCCTGTTTACCGTGATGAAGCCGTCGTGCTGCGCACCCACAAACTGGGTGAAGCCGACCGGATCGTCACCATGCTCACCCGCCAGCACGGCAAGGTCCGTGCCGTCGCCAAAGGCGTCCGCCGCACGGCCTCCAAATTCGGGGCCAGGCTCGAACCGTTCATGGTGGCGGATGTGCAGCTCTACGAGGGCCGCAGTCTCGACATCGTCACCCAGGCCGAGTCGATCGGCTCATACGGCGCCCTGATCTCCGGCGACTACGCCAGTTACACCGCGGCGAGCGCCATGGTCGAGACCGCAGACAAGCTCACGGAGGCCGAGGGGTCCCTGCAGCAGTACCTGCTCCTGGTCGGGGCCCTGCGCTCCCTCTCCCGGATGGAACACGGCGCGAGCCTCACCCTCGACTCCTACCTGCTGCGTGCCCTGTCGATGGCCGGCTGGGCGCCGAGCTTCCAGGGCTGCGCGCGCTGCGGCGCACTCGGCGATCACTCCGCGCTCGTCGTGCAAGTCGGCGGAATCGTCTGCGACGACTGCGCGGCCCCCGGGTCGCCCCGGCTGGACAAGGCGACCATCCTGCTCCTCGGCTCCCTGCTCGCCGGGGACTGGGACCAGGCCGAATCCATGCCAGAGCAGACCAGGAACCAGGCCAACGGAGTCGTCGCCGCATACACGCAGTGGCACCTCGGCCGGGGCCTCCGATCCTTGGAGCACGTCAGTCGATGACCCCGAAGCCGTTCACGCACAAGGACGCCATGCCCTTCCGACCGCTCGAATGGACCGGCCAGTACCCGCCGGCGCTGCCGGCGAAGGTCGTTCCCGAGCACGTCGCGATCGTCATGGACGGCAACGGCCGCTGGGCGAACGCGCGCGGACTCCCGCGGGTCGAAGGCCACAAGGCCGGCGAGGCCGCGCTCCTCGACGTCGTCGCCGGCGCCATCCAGATCGGCGTCAAGCACCTGAGTGTCTACGCCTTCTCGACAGAGAACTGGAAACGTTCCCCTGACGAGGTCCGCTTCCTGATGGGCTTCAACAGGGACGTGCTGCACCGGCGCCGCGACCAGCTCAACGACTGGGGCGTGCGCGTGCGCTGGGCTGGCCGCAAGCCGCGCCTGTGGGCATCCGTCATCAACGAACTGCAGTACGCCGAGCGCCTCACGGCGGGCAACACCGGACTCACCCTGACGATGTGCGTCAACTACGGCGGGCGCACCGAGATCACGGATGCCGTCCGCGCGCTGGCCGAGGAGGTCGCCGCCGGCCGGTTGAAGCCTTCCGGAATCACCGAGAAGGCGATCCAGCGCCAGCTCTACACGGCAGACCTCCCGGACGTCGACCTTTTCGTGCGGAGCTCGGGGGAGCAGCGCACGAGCAACTTCCTGCTCTGGCAGAGCGCATACGCCGAGATGGTCTTCCTCGACACCCTCTGGCCTGACTTCGGCAGGGCGGAGCTGTGGCATGCCATCGAGCTCTACGCCGCCCGCAACCGCCGCTACGGCGGGGCGGTCGACACCCCAAGCGTTTGATCCACTCACGCGGCAGGGGGAATAGATCGGGGGACCGGCGGCTTGGACCGGGTGTGAGCGAAACTATCAAGGTCGACATCTGGTCCGACGTGCAGTGCCCCTGGTGCTACATCGGAAAGCGCAAGTTCGAGGCAGGGGCCGCCCTCTTCGACGGCTCGGTCGAGGTCGAATACCACAGCTTCGAGCTGGCCCCCGATACCCCGGTCGACTTCGCCGGCAGTCCCATCGATTACCTGAGCGAGCGCAAGGGTATCCCCGTCGCCCAGGTCACCGAGATGCTCGCCCGCGTGACTGGAATCGCTGAGAGCGTCGGCCTGCACTACGACTACGACTCGGTGCACCAGACCAACACCGTCATATCCCACGAGCTGCTGCACTACGCCAAGGCCCACGGTCGCCAGCTCGACATGAAGGAACGCCTGCTCAAGGCCTACTTCGTCGACGGAAGGCACGTCGGTCGCATCGAAGACCTCGCGGACCTCGCCGCCGAAATCGGACTCGACCGAGCGGATGTCGTCCGCGCGTTGACCGCCCACGACTATCTCGCCGACGTGAAGGCGGACGTAGCCCAGGCAAATGCCTACGGAATCCAGGGCGTCCCGTTCTTCGTGATCGACGGGAAGTACGGCATCTCCGGGGCCCAGGACCCCGAGGCCTTCGCCGGCGCACTCCGCCAGGCCCAGGCCGACCAGAACGAGGCCGCAGGAACGACCGCAGCAGCAGGGGAGGACCGTTGATGACCGATGCCAGCGTCGTCCCCGCCGTCCCCGTCACCGCGGCCCCGGCACCGCGCGTCACCCCGTTCATCCAGCTCCTCGGCCAGTCCGGCGCCGGGAGCTGCGAGGGCGATTCCTGCGGAATCTAGGCCTCGATCGGTGCGGGTCGCTCCCACGGGTCAGCAGGGCCGCCCGCATCTGGGAGAATTGAACCAATGACTCCTGAACTCACCGCTTCGCGCACGGACCCGTCGCCGGTCCCCGCGCTGCGGATCGGCCCGCTCACGCTCGACGTGCCCGTCGTCCTCGCACCGATGGCCGGCATCACCAACACCGCGTTCCGCCGGCTCTGCCGGGAATTCGGCGCCGGGCTCTATG
>NZ_JASJXJ010000221.1:0-4490 GCF_035018685.1 Cryobacterium sp. RTC2.1 | reverse complement strand
CCCCCACGCCGACCCCGGCGCCCACCGCCGCGCAGCCGGTCGGCGTGCACGCCTGGCAGACCCTGTTCGGCGGCGAATGCCTGCAGCCCTACGTCTCCCCGTGGGAGGAGACCTTCACGGTCGCCGACTGCGCGGCCCCGCACCAGGCGCAGCTCGTCTATCGCGGTCTGTTCCCCGGGGACGCGACGACTCCGTTCCCCGGCGAGGCGGCGCTTGCTGCGCAGATCAACCTGCTCTGCAGCGCGCCCGGCGTGATCGACCTCACCGCTGCGGCGGCGTATCCCGATGTGCAGGTTCAGGGCAGCTACCCGATCACTGCTGCACAGTGGGCGGATGCCCCGCACCAGTACTTCTGCTTCGTGAGCCGGTCCTCCGGCGACGGCATCACCGGGAGCCTCGCCGGCCCCGGCCCGACCGCTTAGCCGCAGGAACTCCCGGCTCCTCGTTCGTCGCTGTGCCGAATCCAGGAGTCGAGCCCTGCGAGCCGAGGCAGGGCCCCAGACGAGTGCCGCGCATCCGCCCTGTTCGGGTGGGGACGCGCTCAACTCCTGAATTCGGAACGCGCCAACCGGATGGGCGACGCGGGGTGACGCGGGGTGGGCTAGATCTCGTCGGACTCGACGGGTTCGAGGGACACGAGCTTGTCGACGCCGGAGATGATCTCGTCCGGGCGGAACGGGTAACGGCTGACCTCGGCCTCGTCGCTGATCCCGGTCATCACGAGCAGCGTGTACAAGCCGGCCTCGATACCGGCGACGATGTCGGTGTCCATCCGGTCGCCGATCATCGCGGTGTTCTCCGAGTGCGCGCCGATCTTGTTCATCGCCGAGCGGAACATCATCGGGTTCGGCTTGCCGACGACATACGGCTCCATGCCGGTCGCCTTCGAGATGAGAGCGGCGATGGCGCCCGTCGCGGGCATCGGGCCGTCCGCGCTCGGCCCTGTCGCATCCGGGTTCGTCGCGATGAAGCGCGCACCGGCGAGCAGCAGGCGGATGGCCTTGGTGATGGCCTCGAAGGAGTAGTTGCGGGTCTCGCCCACGACGACGTAGTCGGGGTTCGTCTCCGTCATGATGAACCCGGCCTCGTGCAGGGCCGTCGTCAGGCCGACCTCTCCGATCACGAAGGCCGTTCCGCCGGGCATCTGGCTCTTCAGGAAGTCGGCGGTCGCGAGGGCCGAGGTCCAGATGCGCTCCTCTGGCACGTTGAGTCCTGAGGCGCGCAGCCGGGCGCTCAGGTCACGCGGCGTGAAGATGGAGTTGTTGGTCAGCACGAGGAACGGCGTTCCCGCGTCGCTCCATTGCTGCAGAAGCTCGGCGGCCCCGGGCAGCGGGCTGTTCTCGTGGACCAGCACCCCGTCCATGTCGGTGAGCCAGCATTCGATCTCGTCACGGCGTGTCATTCGGCGCTCCTCGGGTTCCCCTCCAGAGTAGCGTTCCGGGGTTTGGTCGGTGTCATCGCTTCGATTCCGCGCGGGGCTCGTCGGTGGGCTCCGCATCGAGCCAGATCGACGCGGCCTCCGCATCGGTCAGGTGGCGGATGCTGCCGTTCAGCAGTCGCACGACGCCCGGTCCCAGCAGCGCGAGCACGGTTCCCGGCCCGATGCCGTCGCGTGCGAGGCCTCGGAGCACGACGGGATCCCGGTCGCTGATCCGCAGGACGACGCCGACGAGGCCGGGGCCGGCTTCGGCCGCGACGAGCCCGGCGCGCGCGGTGACGGAGCCGTCAGCCGCGGGGATCGCGTCGCCATGCGGGTCGACCGCCGGCCGGCCGAGGCGTTCGTCGATGGCGTCGAGCAGCCGGTCCGAGAGGGAGTGTTCGAGGATCTCGGCCTCGTCGTGCACCTCATCCCAGTCGTAGCCCATCTCGCGCACGAGCCAGGTCTCGATGAGGCGGTGCCGTCGCACGACCGCGCTCGCGCGCAGCAGCCCGACGGGGGTGAGGGAGAGAGGCCCGTACGGCACGTGCGTGATGAGGCCGGCGGCCGCGAGCTTCTTCACCATCTCCGTGACCGAGGAGGGAGCGATCCCGAGCCGGGCTGCAAGAGCCGACGGGGTGATCGGTTCCGGCTGCCACTCGGTGTGCGCATAGATGGTCTTGAGGTAGTCCTCAGACGCCGGGGTGCTCGTGCCGTTGTGTTTCATGAGCCGCTCCCTATGCTCCGGTGAAGATCAGCACGAGCAGGACGACGTTGAGCGTGACCAGCAGGATGGCGGTGATGATCCCGGCCAGCGTCGTGAACCAGCGGTTGGTGTATTCGCCGAGCAGGCTCCGCCGCGAGGTCAGCCAAACCAGCGGGATCAGCGCGAACGGGATCCCGAAGGAGAGCGCGACCTGGCTCAGCACGAGGGCCTCGGTCGGGTTGAGGCCGAGGCCGAGGATGATGAGCGCCGGGATCAGCGTGACGAGGCGACGGACGAGCAGCGGCAATCGCAGCTGCAGCAGCCCGTGCATGATCTCGGCACCGGCGTACGCGCCGACGGAGGTCGAGGCGAGCCCGGATGCGAGCAGGCCGATCGCGAACACCGTCGCGACGATCGGCCCGAGGCTCGACTTCAGGGCGTCATACGCGCCCGGAAGCGAGTCGGTTCCCGGAATGCCCTGCAGCGCAGAGGCGGCGACGACGAGCAGGGCCACGTTGACGGTGCCGGCGAGGATCATCGCGAGGGTCACATCCCAGCGGGTGGCCCAGAGCAGGCGGTGCGTGGTCGGCCGGTCGTGGGCACCGGGAAACCGGTCGCGGGCGAGGGCGGAGTGCGCGTAGATCGCGTGCGGCATGATCGTCGCACCGAGGATCGACGCCGCGAGCAGCACCGAGTTGCTGCCCTCGAACCGCGGCACGAGGCCGGCGAGCACGCTCGCAGGGTCCGGCGGGGCGAAGAACACCCCGGCGGTGAACCCGATCGTGATCACGCACAGCATTGCGACGATGACCCGCTCGAAGCTCTGTGCCCCACGCCGGGCCTGCGCGGTCAGCACGAGCATCGAGACCGTGCCCGTGATCACGCCACCGAGCAGCAGCGGCAGCCCGAACAGCAGGTAGAGCGCAACCGCACCGCCGATGATCTCCGCGAGGTCGGTCGCCATCGCGACGAGCTCCGCCTGCAGCCAGTACAACCGCCGCAGAAACGGATGCTTGAACCGGCTGCCGAGGATCTCCGGCAGGCTCTGCCCGGTCACGATCCCGAGCTTCGCGGAGAGGTACTGGATCAGCCACGCCATCAGGTTGCCCGAGAGCACCACCCAGACCAGCAGGTACCCGAACCGGGCGCCCGCGGTCATATTGCTCGCCACGTTGCCCGGATCCAGGTAGGCAACGCCGGCGACCATGGCGGGACCGAGCAACATCGCCAGCCGGGCGGGTGCTGCCGGCGTCCGCGCCGCATCCGCTACCGTGCCGCCAGCATTTTTAGGCATACCGAAATTATACGCGCGCTCGCCCTGCCCTGGGCACGAGCACGCGCGCGGGGCGGGGGCAGGCGCTGCGCGGGATACGGTGGAGCGGTGACTGAACCGCTGCTCCCCGCTTCCGTACCGACCGTGGAGCTGTCGACGAACGGGGTCGGGCCGTGGCAGGGCGAGTTGCCGGAGGAGGCGTTCTACGACCCCGAGCTCCTCGAGCACGGTGACACCCGCAACGTGATCGACCGGTACCGGTACTGGTCGATGGCCGCGATCGTCGCCGATCTCGATGAGAAGCGCCACCCCTTCCACGTCGCGATCGAGAACTGGCAGCATGACATGAACATCGGCTCGATCGTGCGCAGCGCCAACGCCTTCGGCGCGGACACCGTGCACATTATCGGGCGCAAGCGCTGGAACAAGCGCGGTGCCATGGTCACCGACCGGTACCAGCACGTGCTGCATCACGCGGATGTCGCCACGTTCGTGCTCTGGGCGGCGAACGAAGGCCTGCCGATCATCGCGATCGACAACGTGCCCGGCAGCGTGCTGATCGAAACCTTCGCGATCCCGGAGCGCTGCGTGCTCCTGTTCGGCCAGGAAGGCCCCGGCCTCTCCGACGAGGCGATCGCCGCGGCGGATGCCGTGCTCGAGATCAGCCAGTTCGGATCGACGCGCTCGATCAACGCCTCAGCTGCCGCCGCCGTCGCAATGCACGACTGGGTGCTTCAGCACCGCTTCAAGTAGCCCGCTCACGGAGCCGGAGCCGGAGCCGGAACCGGTGCCGCCCCGTTCTGGGGTGAGCTCCGCCGCGCACTGGGGTCGTCCGAGGGATTGACCGGCGCGATGCGCAACCGGTAGCTTCTAGGAAACGTACTCAACAGGGACGCTTCTGCGTACCCGGGCACCCGAAATGCCCCGCGTACGCCGAAACATCGCTGCTCGCATTGCTTACCCTGGAGTACCCGTCATGCCGCTTTTCCGCCCTGCCATCGTGCCGCGCCACAAAAAGGGCTCTCCTGACTCTTCCGTGGGTTAGTCCCGGCCGGGAAGCACGGGTTTGTGCCCGCCGAGGCTGAGCATTGCGA
>NZ_JASJXJ010000220.1:0-4507 GCF_035018685.1 Cryobacterium sp. RTC2.1 | reverse complement strand
CCTCGCGAGCAGCTGGGCCCGCTCGACGGGCGGGCGCGCGCTCGCCCTCCGGTACCACAACGTCTACGGGCCGGGGATGCCGCAGAACACGCCGTACGCCGGGGTCGCGTCCCTGTTCCGGTCGGCCCTCGAACGCGGAGAGGCACCGCGCGTCTTCGAGGATGGCAGGCAGCGCCGCGACTTCGTGCACGTCGCCGACGTCGCATCCGCCAACCTGGCCGCCCTCGAGCACACCGCGGACGCCCCTGCCGCCCTGTTCCGGGCGTTCAACGTGGGCTCGGGGGTCGTACACTCGATCGGGGACATGGCCGGGGCGCTCAGCCGCGCGGCCGACGGCCCCGACCCCGTCACGACGGGGGAGTACCGGCTCGGTGACGTGCGGCACATCACCGCGTCCTCCGAGCGGCTGCGCACCGAGCTCGGCTGGATGCCCGCCGTCACCTTCGCGGACGGCATGCGCGCCTTCGCGACCGCTCCGCTCCGGGCTGCCGTCCGCCGCTGACGCGTTCCGGAGGGGGTCCCTGCCGGGACGGCAACAGGAACGAGAGCGCGACTCCGAGCCCGGTGAAGCCGACGGCCCACCAGAACGCCTGGTCGAAGGCCGTGGCGAGGTCGGCGCCGCCCACGACCCGGGCGTGCAGGATCACTGCGAGCACGGCGACCCCGAAGGACCCGCCGACCTGGGTCGCGATCCGGGTGATGACGCTCGCGTGCGGGACCTCGGCCCGTTCGAGCCCGACAAACCCGCCTGCCATCAGGGGGATCGTGACCGCCCCGAGTCCGAAACCGCGCACGAGCAACGCGGCCATCAGCATCCACTCGTTCGTCGACGCGGTCGCGACGGCGAACGGGAGCGTTCCGACGCCGACGATCGCGAAGCCGGCCACGGAGACCCAACGGGCACCGAACCGGTCGGTGAGACGACCGGCGGACGACCGGCTGAGGAAGGTCCCCACGCCCTGCGAGATGAGGAGCAGGCCGGCGCCGAGTGGGTCGAAGCCGCGCACCTCCTGCCAGTACAGCGGAAGCAGGAGCATGGCGCCGTAGAGCGAGACGCCGGTCAGGAACAGCAGGGCGGAGGAGGTCGCGAGGGGGCGGTGCGTCAGGAGGCGCACGTCGATGAGGGCTGTGCCCGGGCGCCGGATCGCCCAGGCGACGAATCCTGTGAGGAGGGCAGCGCCGAAGATCAGAGGCAAGACGACGTCGGCACGGCCAAATCCGCCGTCCTTGGCGCCGTTGGAGAGGCCGAAGAGTAGCCAGACGATGCTGGGCGAGAGCAGCAGGAGGCCGACGACGTCGAGCCGCACCGGCCTGGCGGGCTCATCCTTCGGGAGCAGGAGCGTGGCGAGGATGAGCCCGACCACGCAGAACGGGACGTTCACCCAGAACAGCCAGCGCCAGTCGAGGGTGTTCATGATCAGGCCGCCGAGGACGGGACCGAGAATCGGGCCGAGCACAGCGGGCAGGCTCAGCGTCGCCATCACCCGGCCGAGGTTCCGGCCCTGGGCGGCCTGGATCACGAGGGTCGACGACAGCGGCAGGAGTGCGCCGCCGCCGAGGCCCTGCACTATGCGGGAGGCGATCAGGCTCTGCGGGTCCCCGGCGAGGCTGCACAGGACGGACGCGACCAGGAAGAGCGACAGGGCCGCGATCCAGAGGCGCTTCCCACCGATCCGGCTCTGCGCCCAGCCGACAAGCGGGATGGCGACGCCGAGGGCGAGCAGGTAGCCCGTCGTCACCCATTGGATGACGTCGACGGTCGTGTTCAGCTCCGTCGCGAGCGTGCGGAGGGCGATACTGACGATCGTGGTGTCGAACACCACCGCGAGCGCCCCGACGACAACGGCGATCGCGGTCCGCCGCAGGACGGGATCCAACGTCTCCATCTCAGCCATGGCTCCTCATAAGGTACAGTGTGTATCGAATGATTCGAAGCATAGACGAGGAGTTTAGGATACGCAATGTCTCTTAGTGGCCAGGATGACGCCCGCACGCGCCGCCGCGGACCCGCGCTCGAGGGCGCCCTGCTCGACGCGGCGTGGGCCGAGCTGACCGAGCGTGGCTACGAGAGTTTCACGATCGACGCCGTCGCCACCCGCGCAGGGACGAGCCGCGCCGTGCTTTACCGGCGCTGGCCGGGCAAGCCGGAGCTGGCCCGCGCGGCCATCGTCCACGTCGTTGCGCAGGACCCGATCGAGGTGAAGGACACCGGAAGCCTGCGCGGGGACGTGATCGCGCTCCTCCGGCAAGCGAACGAGCGCCGCGTCCGGATCGCGACGCAGCTCGTCGTGTCCCTCGCCGACTACTACCGCGCCACCGGGACGAGCCTGGCCGACCTCCGGGAATCGATCTCCGGTGGCCAGGGCCCGATCATGGACGGCGTGATCGCCCGGGCACTCGAGCGCGGCGAGATCGATGCCTCGAGGCTGACCCCGAGGATCAGGAACCTTCCCGTCGACCTGTTCCGGCACGAGGTCCTGATGACGCACTCCGCCGTGCCGGAGGAGACCATCCTGGAGATCGTCGACACGATCTTCCTCCCGCTCGTGCTGGCCTAGACGGCGACCGCGCGCCGCGGCAGCAACACGTCGAAACGGCATCCGTTCGGCACGTTCTGCACGATCACCTCGCCCTGGTGCGCTGTGACGATGCCCTGCACGATGGCGAGGCCGAGTCCAGCCCCGCCGGGGGTGCGCGGCTCGCTCGCCCGCCAGCCGGCCTCGAACACCCGGTCGATGTCCTGTTCCGGGATGCCGCCTGCCGCGTCCTCGACGGAGATCACGGCCCCGCCGTCCCCCCGTTCGCGCACCGACACCGTGATCGGGCTCCCGGACGGCGAATGCTGGATCGCATTCATCACGAGGTTCCCGACAACGCGGGACAGTTCGCGCGGATCGGCGAGGACCGTCAGCCCCGTCTCGCCGGCGAATCGCAGGTCGAGGGACTTCGCGTGTGCTACGGGTCCGAAGCCCGCGACGGTGTCACTGATCAGGTCGTAGAGCGCGACCGGCTCGAGCGCGAGGCGCAGCGTCCCGGAATGGATCCGCGACAGTTCGAAGAGGTCGTCGACCATCCCGCTCAACCGGTCGACCTGGTCGCGCATCCGCGGGTAATACCGGGCGGGGTCCTCGACCATCCCGTCCTCGAGCGCCTCCGCCATGGCGCGGATGCCGGCGAGCGGCGTCCGCAGGTCGTGCGAGATCCACGCGATCAGTTCGCGCCGGGATTCCTCCACGCGTCGTTCGCGAGCCCGGGACTCGGCGAGGCGGGCCCCCGTCGCGGCGAGTTCCCCGGCGAGGTCGCTGAACTCGGTCGTGCTGTGCCGCGGGGCGGCGGCGTCGCCGTCGGCCGCGACCGATTCGCCGCGGCCGAGGCGTTCGGCCGCGCTGCGCAGGTGCCTGCTGTCGCGCACGAGGGTGCGTCCGAGAAGCGCGGCCATCACGAGCGACACGAGCCCGGCGACTGCGGCGACCGAGTAGAAGACGCCGAGGTCGTGGGTCGAGACGTACATCTGGGTGGCGACCGCCGACATCCCCCCGACGACGGAGACGATCGCCGCGAGGGCGACGAGCATGAGCTGCACCACGAACGAGGACCGCTTCATCATCCGCAGCGCGAGCAGGCCGAGCGCGCCGGTGACGACCGCGCACGCAAGGGCGTTGAGCGCGACGATGACGAGCACCTCGGTCGTCATGAGATCGTCCGGTCTTCTGCGGTCGCGGAATCCGGTGCGCCGCGGCTACCCGACGGGCCGAGCGGGACAGGGTCGAACCGGTAGCCGACGCCCCACACCGTCTGCAACAGCAGCGGATGCGCCGGGTCGGCCTCGATCTTCTCCCGCAGCCTCCGCACGTGCACGGTCACGGTCGAGAGGTCCCCGAATTCCCACCCCCACACCGAGCGGAGCAGGTCCTCCCGGCCGAGGACCGTGTACGGGTGCCGGAGCAGGTAGGAGAGCAGGTCGAACTCGCGCACCGTGAGCACGAGCGGCGTTCCGTGCAGGCGCAGCTCGTGTGCGGCGGTGTCGAGGGTGAAGTCGCCGATCGCGAGCGGCACGGTCGGCGGGCCCGATGCATCGCCCGCGCCCTGCCCGGCCGACTGCGCGGCGGCCTGGGCTGCGGCCTGGCCGGTGCGCCGCAACACGGCCTGCACCCGCAGCACGAGCTCGCGCGGCGAGAACGGCTTGGCGAGGTAGTCGTCCGCACCGGCCTCGAGGCCGTCGATGCGGTCGTCCTCCTGGTTGAGGGCGGTGAGCATGATCACGGGGATGGCCCAGGTGCTGCGCACCCGGCGGCACACCTCGATCCCGTCCAGGAGCGGAAGCATCCGGTCGAGCACCACGAGGTGCGGCCGCTTCTCCTCGGCGAGGCGGAGCGCGCTCAGCCCGTCCGGGGCCTCATCGACCAGGAACCCGGCGGCGCGGAGGTACCGGCAGACGATCTCGAGCACGGTCGGGTCGTCGTCGACCACGAGGATGCGCCGTTCCTCAGGGGGAGCGGGGGGAACC
>NZ_JASJXJ010000219.1:0-4561 GCF_035018685.1 Cryobacterium sp. RTC2.1 | reverse complement strand
CACCCGCACCCGCACGATTCCGGCCCGGTGACACGCCCGTAACACAGTGACGTTTATGTGACGATTCATCAGTTTTACTGGGCATCCGTCGGCCCCGGCCCTAATCTGGTCAGCAGCAGAACACCGTGCATGGAGTGTCGATCCGTCGACACCCCACGCGAGAGTGACGACCGGCTCGATGCCCGCAGTGGGTGTAGCTCACCACCGTCCGAAGCAGTTGAACCACCAGGCACCGTTGCCGGCGCACGACGCAGGCCGGCGGTGTCGTGCACCACGAAACAGTGCTGGGAACCAGAAATGCACCGCCATGACCGATGATGAACTCCTGCTCGAGACGGATTACACGAGTTACGCCAACTCCTGCCGCGACCCGCACATCACGTCGACCCAGGACCTCGTCGAGTGCCGCCGCCAGAACGGCCACGACGACACCCACGCCACCCGCTCGGGCCTCCGCGCCATCCGCTGGCACCCCGAGGCCGAAAACCTGCCGCTCCCGGGCTGAGCCTCTGGGCTGAACAGGCGAACGGAGTTCGCCGATAGCGGATGCCCGGCTCGGCATCCGCACACGGCGCCGGCCATCCGAGCATACGACTCGCGCCTGCGACCACAGGCGCACGCGATAACCACCGAGAGTCGCCGTTTCCGTCGAGTGACCCTGGTATGGCGGCAACCGTCGGCGCGAACGGCGACTCTCGCGAGGTCGGGTGCGCTCAGGGGTGCGTTCCGCACGTCGGTGCGTGGTCGCCGAGGGCACAGCTGAGGAAGAATCACGCCTAAACGAGGGGTAAGCACTCCCGCCCGTTAGGCTGGTCTGTGGCGCGGTCCAGTTATTCCGGAGCGCACCAAAGAACGAAGAGCTGAGCTCGACGGAAAAAAGGCTGACCATGAAACACGAAGTATCCGTACCTCCTCGCATCCAGGCAACGATTCGTAGCAACGGAACCGGCGAGCTGATCATCGACGGGGTTGGCCAGCAGGTGACGGCCGGCGACGAGGCTGGTGTTCGTGAAGAGATCATCAACCGCGTGACGGATGCCGCCCGTGTACTCGGTCGCCCGGTGCGGCTGACCGCCGACGACGAGCAGGGCCAATGGCCCCTTGTCGTCCACCCGGACGGCGAAGTGGAGGCCGCGGGCGACTTCATCCCGGCCGCCGCACGCACCGAAGCCGAAGCTCCCGCAGCGTCGCAGGGCAAGGCCGCCAAGCGCACCATGGCGCACTCCGGAGACCGCAGCGCAGCGGCATTCATGGCCGAACCGATGGAACCGATCGACGCCCTCGAGGAATTGGCAGAGCTCGCGGCCCTCGGTGACCCCCTCGATGCCGCGGCGCGGACCTCCGTCGACAAGGCGGACGCCGAGTCAGTGTTGGAGCGTGAGGCGGAAGCCGAAGCAGAAGCCGAAGCAGAAGCGGAAGCCGAAGCGGATGCCCTCGCAGGCACGGACGGCGCGGGTGAGCCCGCATCCGGGCACGACGCCTCGCAGGCCGCCGAGTCCCTGCCCGCCGGACCCCGCCGCACGCCAGTACCGCCGCCCGGACTCTTCGAGGACATCATCTTCGAACACCGCGATCTCGACGCCGACGATGACGATGAGGAGATCGCGGCCGGCCCGTTGGCAGCCTTCCGGTCCACGCCGATCTCCGCGTCCTCCGCTCTGCTCGTGCCTGCACAGCACCCGACCCTTGTCGCAGCGGAAGACGGTCCGAACCTCGCCGATTTCATGAGCTCCCGCCCCGCGATCGTGGCCGGCCCGGCCCTCCTCGGCTGGCAGGGCACCGTGCGCAGGGTCACCGGCGGACTCGTGAACCCCTCGCCCGGCCGGAGCGAACTCGCCCGCCGTGCCGCGATCGCGGCCGTGCAGCGCAGCCTGAGCGGTCCTCGCACGATCGTGGTGCTCAACCCCAAGGGTGGCGCGCACAAGACCACCGCGACCCTGTTGATCGCCGCGACCTTCGGCATCCACCGTGGCGGGTACACCCTCGCCTGGGACAACAACGAGACGATGGGCACCCTCGGCGTGCGGGCGCAGGGCGCCCAGCACACGAACACGGCCGTTGACCTGCTGCGCGACCTCGAGGACTTCGCCTACTCGACGTCGGCCAGGGTCGGCGACCTCGACAAGTACGTGCGCAACCAGGGCGACGCACGCTTCGACGCGCTCGCCTCCGACCTGGACCCCGCCGGAGCCGCGAGCATCGACGACGTCGCGTTCGGCAAGCTCCACGCCGCGCTCAGCCGCTTCTACCGGATCCTGATCATCGACACCGGCAACAACATGCGCGCCTCCAACTGGGAGGCGGCCGTCGAGACCGCCGACCAGCTCGTGGTCGTGTCGACGATTCGCGAGGACACCGCGTACGGCGCGGCGTCCCTCCTCGACGGGCTGCGGCTCAAGGGGCACGGCGACAAGGTCGCCCAGGCCGTGACCGTACTCGCGTCCCCGGCGAAGACCGCCGACCGCGCCCTGTCCGCCCGGCTGCACGACCACTTCAGCCAGCTCACCCGCACCGTCGTCGACGTGCCGTACGATCCGGCGCTCGTCGCCGGCGGGCCGCTCAACATCGACGCCCTCGCCCCGCGCACCCGTGAGGCCTGGCTCTACGCGACCGCGGCGATCGCCGAAGGGCTGTAGGCCGCGTCCGGAGCGGGGGACGTGAACCTTCCCGTTCGCCTCGATACGCCATAATGCACGGCGGGCGCGCCAATCGGGGCCGCCCGCCGACAAGAAGGTCCACCCGTGCGCAGCTACCCCGCCCTTATCTCCCTCGGAGTCTCCGCCGGTCTCGTCGCGGTCTGCGTTGTGCTCGCGCTCGCCGGATGCAGCCCGGCAGCGACCCGGTCGCCCGCCGCCCCAGCCGGCTGCGCCCAGCCGGGGGCCGCCTCCGACGCCGTGGTCGCGCCGGGGGCCATCGGCAGTGCGCCAGAGGTCACCTTCACCACGCCGCTGACCGCCGCGGACACCGAGCGCACCGTCATGACCGTCGGTACCGGCGTCCCGGTGCAGACCGGCGACTACGTGGAACTCGGCGTCGCGTTCTACAACGGCAGGACCGGGGCTAAGATCGACGCCCGCGGATTCGGGCCAGGCACCTCGGGACTCGACACCGGAGCCCCCGTCGGCGTGAACCTCGACGCACCGAACGGCACACTGCCCGCTATCGTCAAGGGCGTCACCTGCTCGACGGTGGGTTCCCGGGTGGCCGTCGTCGCGAGTCCGGTGGACGCCTGGGGAGCGAAGGAGAACATCGACCTCGACCTCCACGCGGATGACAACGTCGTCATCGTCGTCGACGTGCTGACGGCGGCGGCGACCGCGCCCGTCGCGACCGGTGTCCCCGCGACAGGAGCTCCCGACACCAACGTCGGTTAGCGACTGCCGCCGGGCGTCCGCTTCCGGGTGCCCGCTTCCGCGTGCCGCCGTCGGGCCTCCGCCGGCTGGCCGACTCAGGTTCCTCATAGATGCATGGTCCATACTGGCCGAGGCCCATCATCGAAGAGACCATTCTCGAAAAAGAAAGATCAGCGTGCGCAAACTTCCTGCCCTCCTCGCCGTCGCAACCGTCGCGGTGCTCGCCCTCACCGGGTGCAGCGGATCCCCGTCGTCGACGCCGACGGCATCCGCCGCCGCACTGACGTGCACCGACCCCGGCACGAGCTCCGACGCCGTCACCGTCGCCGGTGACGCCGGTGTCGAGCCCACCGTTACCTTCACGGCGCCGCTCGCGGCGACCGCGACCCAGCGCACCGTGATCACCAAGGGCGACGGCGAAGCCGTCAACACCGGTGACGCCGTCGAGATCGCCTACACCGCGTACAACGCAACCTCGGGCGCCAAGCTCAACGCCGGCGGTTACGGCGCCGCAGCCGGCCTGACTGTCACCGTCGCCGAGACCGGCTCCGTCATCCCCGGCATCCTCAAGGGCATCGCGTGCTCCAACATCGGCTCGCGCGTCGCCGTCGTCGTCCCGCCGGCCGACGCGTTCGGTACCACGGGCAACACGGACCTCAAGGTGTCCGCGACCGACAACATCATCTTCGTGATCGACGTCAAGGGCAAGGTTCCCACCCGCGCGAGCGGCACGGACCAGGCCCCGCAGGACGGTTTCCCCACCGTCGTGCTCGCCGACGACGGCGCCCCGACGATCACCGTCCCGAAGAACGACGCGCCGACCGAGCTCAAGACCGAGGTCCTCAAGAAGGGCGACGGCGCGACCGTCGCCGACGGTGCGACCGTGACCGTGCAGTACGCGGGCGTCGTCTGGGCCACCGGAACCGTCTTCGATCAGAGCTGGGGCAAGGGCGGCCCGGCCACCTTCGCGACGGCCAACGTCGTCCCCGGCTTCGCCCAGGGCCTGATCGGCCAGACTGTCGGCTCGCAGGTCGTCATCGTCATCCCGCCGGCGCTCGGCTACGGCAGCACCGGCAACACGACCGCGGGCATCTCGGCAACGGACACCCTCGTGTTCGTCGTCGACATCCTCGCGACCGCGTGATCGCGTAGCAACGTAACCGCATAACCAGACACCCGCACCAGGCGGCCGGCATCCGGGCCCCCCC
>NZ_JASJXJ010000218.1:0-4676 GCF_035018685.1 Cryobacterium sp. RTC2.1 | reverse complement strand
CTACTCGGCGCCGCTACTCGACGATGATGCCCAGGTGATCCGCCATGATCGGGGCGAGGAGGCTCAGCTGGGAGTCGTCGACCGTGGCTCCGCGGAGACCCTCGAGACCACGGATGACGCTGAAATCGCTTCCGCGCAGGTCGACGTCCTTGAGCGTGGCCCTCGTCACGTCGAGAGTGCCGATCCGGCAGTCCCGGAGCTCGAGGCGCTGCACAGTCGCGCTGCCGAGGTCGAGCTCCTCGATGATGCAATTGCTCAGCAGGACATCGTGCAGCTGGGCGTTCCGCAGGTTGACGAAGTCGAGCTTGCTGCCGTCGAACTGCACGGACCGGAGGCTCGACTCGTAGAGTTCGACGGAGCCGAGGCGAGAGTGCTCGACGCGCACGTCGCGCCAGACCGAGCGGGGTGCGCTGAAGATGGCCGCGTGCAGTTCGCCCGCGACGCACTCCGACAGGGTTGCGCCGCGCAGTTTCGCATCGTTGAGCGACACCGTGTGGAATTCGCACTCGCGGAAGGCGACTCCGGTGAGGTCCCGTCCGTCGAAGTCGCAGCCGCTGAAACGCTGTGCTTCGACGTCGGCGCCAGAGACGAGCTCTGAGCCATCGGCATCCGTGAGGTCGTCGAGGCGGATCGGGTCGAGAAGGGGAGGTCTGGTGCCGGAGCGGGCGCGCGCCACGCTCAGTCCTGCGCCGCGGGTGCGGCGGGGCTCTGAACGGCGGAGACAGGCTCTGCGGTTACCGGCTCTGCGGCGAGGGGCTCGAGCACGAAGACGGGGATGATCCGTTCGGTCTTGACCTGGTAGTCGGCATAGTCGGGGTATGCCGCGACGGCGCGTTCCCACCACGCGGCGCGTTCGTCGCCGGTGACCTCGCGGGCGACCATGTCCCATTTCCGGGTGCCGTCCTGCAGTTCGACCTCGGGGTGGGCGACCACGTTGGCGTACCAGACCGGGTTCCGCGGTGCGCCGCCGAGCGAGGCGATCGCCGCGTAGCTGCCGTCGTGCTCGACGCGCATCAGCGGGGCCTTACGGATCTTGCCGGACTTCGCACCGAGCGTGGTCAGCACGATGACGGGCATGCCGCGCATCGTGGTGCCCTGCTCGCCGCCTGAGCTCTCGTAGAGGGCGACCTGGTCGCGGACCCACTGCTGTGGGCTGGGTTCATATTCTCCGATGAGGGGCATGACACCATTAAACGTCACTGCACTGGGGAACATTCCACATCGGTCATTCCCGGCCGGGCAGCGTTCCGGGGGTCCCCGACGCTGGTCCGGGCTTGATTCCGGGCCGGGGGCGGCGGGGAACGTAGCGCGGGATGTACCGGCCGAGCAGCACGGCGCCGATCAGCCCGAAGGCGCCCATCACGCCGCTCGCGAGGGAGATCGACACGATCGTGAGCCCGGCGACGGCGACCGGGGCGACCGCGCTGCCGAAGTCGCCGGTGAACCGCCACGCTCCGAGGAACGGTGCCGGGTTGTCCTTGGGGGCGAGGTCGGCGCCGAGTGTCATCAGGATTCCGCTGCCGATCCCGTTCGCGACCGACAGGAACATCGCGACACCGATGAGCCACTGCACGTTGGTGGACAGGTCATGCGTGAACGCGAGGACGAGGAGGCCGAGGCCGAGGCCGATCATCGAGGGGAGCGCGCTCCACATGCGACCGTAACGGTCCATGATCTGGCCGCTCGCGTAGAACAGGGCGAAGTCGATGCCGCCGGCGATGCCGATGATGAGCGCGATGTCCGGCTCGCTGATGCCGATGCTGACGGCCCAGAGCGGGATGAGGACGGCGCGGGCCGACCGCATCGCGCCGACGAGGCCCGCGCCGGTGCCGAGCCGGAGGAGGACGCCACGGAAGCTCCAGATGGTCTGGAACAGGCCCTGGCTCTCCTCCTCCGCGAGTTCCTGGCCGGCCGGGCGCACGGTTCCATCCGGGGACGTCGCGAGTTCGGGAGTGCCGAAGGTGCTCGCGGGGTCCGGCAACAGCAGGAGCACGAGGGCCGCGCCCAGACACGCGACGACGAACACCCAGAACACGGCCTGGGTGCCCCCGGTGAAGCGGATGACCGCGGTCGCGATGAAGGGGCCGACGAACCAGCCGCCGCGAAAGATTCCGCCGAGGGTCGACAGCGCACGCGCCCGGTAGGCGACCGGCACGTAGCTCGTCATGAAGGCATGCCTGGCGAGGGAGAAGATCGCCGTCGCGAGGCCGACGATGAAGATCCCGACGCCCAGCACGAGCGGGTTCGGGGCGACCAGGCAGACGAGGATCGCGATGATCGCGAGGAACGATGCCCAGATCATCGCGTTGCGCTCGCCGATCCGGGAGACGACCCAGCCGCTCGGGATGTCGCCGATGAGCTCGCCGACCATGATCATCGCGGCGATGAACCCCGCCATGGCGAGTGACGCCCCGAGGTTGTTGGCCACGATCGGGATCAGCGGGATGATCGCACCCTCACCGACGGAGAAGAGGAACGTCGGCAGGAAGGCGGCAAGGGCCACCGAGCGCAGGCTGAAGGGGCGTTCGGTGCTTGTCATGACTCCTCGATGCTACCCGGGTGCGCAGCCGCGCCCGGGTGGGCACCAGCCCGCGACCTGCGACGCCGGGTAGGCTGGGCAACAAATGATTGAGCTGGACATTTCGGAGCAGATCGCCGCATTGCGGGCCACCTTCGGCGACATTCGGGCCGTGATCGACATCGATCAACTGCGCACCGACATCGCCGACCTGAACGACCAGGCCGGCGCCCCCGACCTGTGGGACGACTCGGAGCACGCCCAGAAGGTCACGAGCGACCTCAGCCACCGCCAGTCGGAGCTCGCGCGCATCGAGAGCATCGAGTCCCGGCTCGACGACCTCGAAGTCCTCGTGGAGATGGCCAACGACGGCGAGGGCGACGAGGAGTCGGCCGAGGAAGCCACCGCAGAGCTCGCGAGCCTGCAGAAGGTACTCGGCGAACTCGAAGTGCACACCCTTCTCAACGGCGAATTCGACGAACGACCCGCCGTGATGACCATCCGCTCGGGCGCCGGTGGCGTCGACGCCGCCGACTTCGCCGAGATGCTGATGCGGATGTACCTGCGCTGGGCCGAACAGCACGACTACCCGGTGACGGTGCTGGACGTCGGATACGCGGAAGAGGCCGGCATCAAGTCCGCGACCCTGCAGATCGATTCGCCGTATGCCTTCGGCACGCTGAGCGTCGAGGCCGGCACCCACCGGCTCGTGCGGATGAGCCCGTTCAACTCCGCGGGCAAGCGCCAGACCTCTTTCGCCGCCGTCGAGGTCGTGCCGCTCATCGAGCAGACCGAGTCGATCGAGATCCCGGACACCGACATCCGCGTGGACGTGTTCCGGTCGAGCGGACCCGGCGGCCAGTCCGTCAACACGACGGACTCCGCCGTCCGGATCACCCACCTCCCGACCGGCACGGTGGTGAGCTGCCAGAACGAGAAGAGCCAGATCCAGAACCGCGCGGCCGCCATGCGGGTGCTGCAGTCCCGGCTGTTGCTGATCCAGCGCGAGCAGGAAGCCGCGACCAAGAAGGAATTCGCCGGCGTCATCACGGCGAGCTGGGGCGACCAGATGCGCAGCTACGTGCTCGCCCCGTACCAAATGGTCAAGGACCTCCGCACCAACTATGAGGTCAACAATCCCACCCAGGTCTTCGACGGCGACCTCGACGGTTTCATCGCCGCCGGCATCCGCTGGCGGAAGCAGGCACCGCAGGATTGAGCCCAATTCGGCGGTTCCTGCCTGTGAGGAAAAGCTTGCCGGTATGTCGAACTGGCAAAACACAGGATGCCTGCCTAGGCTCAAGGGGCCATGATCCGTTTTGACAGCATCACTAAGAAATATCCGGGAACGACCCGACCGGCCCTCGACGACATCAACGTCGAGGTTCTGCGCGGCGAGTTCGTCTTCCTCGTCGGTGCATCCGGTTCGGGTAAGTCAACCTGCCTGCGGCTGATCCTCAAGGAGGACAAACCCACGAGCGGGCGCATCCACGTGCTCGGACAGGACCTGCGGTCGATCTCGAACCGCAAAGTCCCGTACTTCCGGCGCAACCTCGGAGTCGTCTTCCAGGACTTCCGGCTGTTGCCGAACAAGAGCGTGTTCGAGAACGTCGCCTTCAGCCTGCAGGTGATCGGCAAGTCGCGCGGCTTCATCCAGGAGGCCGTTCCTGACACGCTCAAGATGGTCGGACTCGCCGAGAAGGCGCTCCGGCTGCCCCACGAACTCTCCGGCGGTGAGCAGCAGCGGGTCGCGATCGCGCGAGCCATCGTCAACAAGCCCCAGGTGCTTCTCGCCGACGAGCCGACCGGAAACCTCGACCCCACCACGAGCGCGGGCATCATGGCCCTGCTCGAGCGCATCAACGCGGGCGGCACGACCGTGGTCATGGCCACGCACGAGGCCGGCATCGTCGACCAGATGCAGCGCCGGGTCATCGAGCTCTCCGGCGGCAAGATCGTGCGCGACGAACGCCAGGGTGGTTACGCGACCGCAGGCATCCCGATCATTCCGCTCGGAGCTGGCCTGCACCGGAAGCCGGCCATCGACCCGCAGCACACCGTGTCAGCACTTGCGCCGAGCGCACTGCCGTCGGTGTTCGCCCCGGCGAACCAGGCAAACCAGGCGAACCCGATGGCCCCGGCCACTCCTGCCCTCACC
>NZ_JASJXJ010000217.1:0-4686 GCF_035018685.1 Cryobacterium sp. RTC2.1 | reverse complement strand
TTGTTGATCGAAAGTCCTGCACCTGCTCCATCCCCAGATCCTCGCACAAAGCGCACGATTTAGAACCAACCGCCGGTATGTTGTGGATGTCCCCTACTGGAATTCTGTCGCTAGCCTCGCCAATGCGTAGGTCACGGGTTCGCCCACGCCTCCCCAAAGACCAGGATGAAGAACTCTCGTAGAGCATTGGACATGCTGCCGCTCATATCCGCTGAAGCGGGGCGCGCAGAAATCATGAGGGAGCCAACGGTGGGATACTTCACACCTCCAACATGAAATGGGAGCACCGACATAATGAGCGCAGACTTCGACTACACCCAACACCCGAGAGCCGCCGAACGTGCCGCCCAAGGGCCGCCGACCGTGCGCTCAGTTCTCTCGAAGTTGCGCGCTGATTCCGGCCGGGTGAACGGCATCAATCAAAAAATCGGCTTGGGCATCACGAAGAGCGTCGGAACAATGTGGGCGGCCTACGCATTCGCCGCCATCAGCCTTGTCAGCCTGCCGGCCGCCATTCAAAGCCACGACTCCATCGTTATCATCGCCTGGGTCGCCCAGACGTTCCTCCAATTGGTGCTCCTCCCGATCATCATTGTGGGCCAGAACATCCAGGCTGCAGCCTCCGACGCACGAGCCGCCGCCACCTATGAAGATGCGGGCGCGATCCTCGAAGAAGCGAAACAAATACAATTGCACCTCGCCTCACAGGACGCCGCCATAGGTGCCCTCCTCGACAAGGTCAAGTCCCTGGAAAACCAGACCCCCTGATCGGTGGCTCACCTAAGGATTGGATGATTGGCAAACACCCTTCCAAGCCGACGGACGGCAACGCGGTCCCATCGACGCCGGCCACTCGCGGTTGTGGCTTCCTCACGCTCTGACAACGTCGGCCTGCAGTACGAGACCGTCGACCTCACCCACGACCAAGCCGCCGCCGACCTGGTCACACAACTCGGCTACCGATCCGCACCCGTCGTCATCGTTGGCACCGAACACTGGGCGGGGTTCAGGCCAGACAAGATCAACGCCATCGCCGCAGCACAAGCCGCCACGCTCACGCCGATACTGAAGGAAGAGAAAGAGTGAGGAAGCCGCTGCCCATCTCACCTCTCATGACTCCAGCCGAAGTATGCGCAGCACTGCGCATCGACACCCTCGACAAGCTGCGCACCACCGACAGGCTCAAAACCTTCGCCATCGACGAACACCTCCTCCGCGATGACCGCCAGTCCGTCCTGACTTTCAGCCTCGCCGACGGGGCACCTTCGCCGAGACACACACCCGGGACTCGACAATAAGTTCGACTCGGCGCACGCACCGGCACCCGCGTTTCCGGTGGCGAAGAAATCGGTGAGCGGGATCCCACGTGTTCCGATCCATACCTGAGGACGAACTGGACCGGCATGCAAGCAATCGCGCGGGCCGGGGAGAGCCAGCGCCCCGCTGTCCAACAAGCTGTTGACCAATTGCCCGGGCACACGCCACTATCCCTCGACACCGGGGCCGCTGATGCCACCATCGTGGCTCTTTGAAGGGATCGTACGGGCCTATGGGCGCTCCCGGACTCGATAAGCTCACGGCGCACCATAAGAGAGGACGATATTGGCCGCCTGGACTGTTGAATATGAGGGCGATACCCTTGACCGCTTCGTGGACTCGCTCCCTCCGTACGAGCAGGCGGTCCTCATCGCGGCAATCGAGCACGTACTCGAGGTCTATGGAATCGACATTTGCGCAGGCGAGTGGGGGAAATCACTCGGCGATGGACTGTACGAGTTTCGCGTGCGCAAATCGTTGCAGGCGATTTTTACTGAAGCCGGCCTAGCGCCGCCGATGGATATGTCTGGCATCGACCGCCAGGTACTTCTCCGAGTGTTCTGCACATTTCACGGCTGCAAGATTGTTCTTCTCTACAGCGGATACAACAAGAAGAGTGGATTCAACCGGTGGAAGCAACACCTCGATCATGGAGGTGGATTATGGGACGTCCGAAGGGTTGGATGGCCACGCAACTCGGGCGAGAACCGATGCGGTCGCCAGGCCGGCCGCCGGGGTGGCACCGGGAGCACCGCCAGGATTTCTGGGGGCCTCGTTGGCCAGGGCATCTCGAGCGAGGAAGCGGGCGAGCGGGCCTGCGTGTCGGCGCCGGTCGGGACTCGCTTCTTCCGGCACGCTGGCGGGATGCTAGACCTCAGCAAGGCACCGCTGTCAGGATAGGTTTTTGACCTTCGTCGAGCGTGAGGAGAGCCTCAGAGACACAAAAATGATCAACGCGCTCCACGGAGTGGGCGCGTGCGAATAGCTGTGACTGCGAGGGCCCATTCGGTTGTTAGCCGGGTCGCACCGGTGTGTATGAGCCCCACGTGATAGCCCTGTACTTGACCTTTGCCGTTGGCTTTGGCTGCATACATCGCGATATCGGCTTGATGTACAAGCTCATCGATATCAATCCCGGGTGTGAGCGTCGCGATCCCGACGCTGGCACCGACCTGCGCAAAGCGTTCGCCAACGCGCACGGGTGGTGTCAGCGAGTCAATCATGCGTTGAGCGACGTCCCTAGCAGCGCTGGCCGTGGTACCGCGCAACAAGATGGCGAATTCATCGCCGCCCAGTCGCGCGCAGACATCGCCGGGGCGAGTGCACCCGCGCAGCCGCGCTGCGACCTCGAGAAGTACCGCATCTCCGGCACGATGACCCAGGACATCGTTAACATCCTTAAAGTCGTCTAAGTCGAGGAACAAAACGTGCAGACCGTCCAGATGCGCCTGGTCCGCGAGGCTTGAGGCCAGCTTCGCGGTGAAGGAAGCCCGGTTGTCCAGCCCAGTCAACGAATCATATTGGGCTTGTAACGTGAGTTGTTGATGCACGTCACTATTGCGGAGGGCCAGAGCCACCTGGTTGACCAAATCACGCACAGACAACAACGCATCTGAGGGGATCTTCTTCGGCGCACCTACCAGCATCCAGGCGTTTTCGTGCAATCCCCGCAAACTAACGCACGACCAGGCGAGGTCGACGCCGACGGCGTCATCCAGCGGTCCCGGCTGAAGGACCCGCGCATCCCCTGGATCCGTTGTGGACGAGACGACGGTCCCAGGAAACGCTCCCGGAACACTAAGGAAGCTGCCGGCAACTCCTTGAACCCTCAACTCGGCGCCATCGCGCACCAGTTTGAGCAGGCGCAAACCTGGAGTGGCATCACAAATCTCAGCACAAGCCGCCCAAGCGAGAGCCCTGATCAAGGTCTCGTCAGTGAGGCCCAACAATTGCGAGCCGGTGGCGGCCAACACGGTATCGCGCCGAGTGGCCTGCTCTCGCGCCAGCAGGCCACCGCCCATTTGGCGGGCGATGAAAACGGCGATGAATATCAGCGGGAACGACTCGTATAAGCCCGTCGTTGTCGGTGGCACCGAGTGGGTCGGAATCAACGACCACAACGGCACTGTCGCAGAGAGCGCTGCCATCCCGAGGACACATCGCAGCAGAGAACGCCAGATCGATCCGTAGAAGGCTCGAAACCAGATCGCGGTGAGCACGTAGGCGATCACCGTCGTCGTGGACGGACTGGCGAGCCCGAGAACAACAATCGCAACCGTGTCCAATACGTCCAGCCACAGTGGTACCTGCCGACTCAGGAGGACGTGAACGCACGATGACAGCAACGTTACCGTTGACCCCAAAAGCATCAGCACTATCACGCCGCCGGTCGCTTCGAAAAACGCAGCAGGCACGGACACGATCAGAGACGCCATCGCCAGGGCGGCAAAGTACCACCGTGTGCTTTGGACAGTCCCGTCAGACGGCCTCAAGAGGCCACGGACGTTCACCCGGTCTACTGATTTTCGCAAAACGCCCATTGAGCGTCGGTCCTGTCTGTTGATAGGCCGGCTAACCCAAGGGGTCCCGTGCCTTTGCGACACCGGCTTGCACCGGATGTGCCCGTGCGACTGACGCAGAAACGCCGTCTCGTCAATGATCAAGTGATCCTGACCTGACCGTAGCATTCTGTCGGCTGGAACGGCCCCCGGTTTGGTTGACTCCTGATCTCTGAAGATTCGTTTTCGCTTGGAGCGAAGTTCACCATACCCAAGCCTCACCCACCCCAAGTTCCGCGCGGCACCCATCGACGACAGCTACAACGCCTACAACCAACTCAACAGCACCGCCCCCGACACCGCCGCCACCACGTGGACATATGACGCGGCCGGGAGGCAGAAGAAGAGCAGACTGCCCCGGCCCTTTCATCGACCGGCAACAGAACGTTGTGTTCCAGGGATTCACCGGGTCGGGGAAATCATATCTAGGCTGCGCGTTGGCGAAAGCCGCGTGCCGGCACCGGGTGCGAGCACACTACATTCGAATGCCGGAGCTCGAAGAGGCCTGGCAGCTGGCCCGCGATAAACCCTCCGGCACGACGAAGTTCTTGAACAAGTACGCCGCATTCACGCTCCTGGTGATCGATGAATGGCTCCTCGACGAGCCCGACGAGAGCACCAGGAGCATGCTGTTGGAACTCCTCGAGCGCCGCTACGATCAGGCATCAACAGTGTTCTGCACTTAATACGCCCAAAAGGACTGGCACCAGCGCCTTGGCTCCGGGGTTCACGCGGACGCGATCATGGACCGCATCGTGCACAACACCATCTGGGTCGAGACCGGCGGCCACAACATGCGAGAACACACCGC
>NZ_JASJXJ010000216.1:0-4754 GCF_035018685.1 Cryobacterium sp. RTC2.1 | reverse complement strand
TTAGAAACCTAGACGGAGAGCGGCGTGCACTCGTTAAGGCGCTCGGAAACCACCCACGGTAACGTCAGGAGAGCCCTTTAAACGCCTCAATCCCTACCTCATACCCTCCGGAGCCTCACAGTCGGAAGACATCGACTAAGGAGCGCTCCGCGTGAGTACACGCCCATGATTTCTTCAGTACCTGTGATATAGATCTCCTCGCGTCCGATCGGGAAAGTATCGCGGTCGAAGCTGTGCCATAGAACCGCTGCCGTCGTCGTTGGCACCGATTGACCTCGTGGAACTGCGATCTCCGCGCGCGGCGGAATCGCGTCGATGAGACCGTGGTGTGCCAGCGCGCCGGCCAGTCACAGGGTGGCGTCGGGCCTGCATTTCACGATTTCGAGCAGGACGAGATGGAGGCCATCCAAAGTCTCCGCCACGAGGCTCTCAAGTTCGTCGACGGGAGCGCCCAGAGGATTATTTGGCAGAGCGTAGAGGATGTGCGCGAAAGTGCCGAAAATCTGCCCAGTGATTCACCAGCCTGTGAGTTATAGGAACAACCCGCCACGAATCACCCCCTGCATCCCTTGAAAACACTGGGATGTGGGGGTTTTCTTTTCCCGCAAAACCCCGCAGGGCAACACTTTGGCAACCACCGTCAGAAGTGCGGCCTGATTCTGCCAGCTTCTGAGCGGCTGTGACCTGGCCGTCACAGAGCAGGGGCCGTCGAACCGTGACCGGACGGTCAGGAGGAGCTGAAGTTGAGCCCGCCACGTACTGAACGCCATAAGCGCTTCCGCATCTTGTCCAACGTCGCCTTCGGTTTCACCTTGGGCTTCACGCTCCTGGTCATTGGTACGGCCGGCTTCTCGACCCCGTTGTCTCATGGACTTGTGTTCGAGTTTTTGTTTGGCTCGATAGCTGCGGGAGTCGTCCTTCGACTCCGCTCGAATCCGGACTATGACCGTCCCAAAGGTTGAGAGAACGAGAAGCGGGATCTACAGCACTCAGTCTCTTAGCGTTCCAAGGCGCAATGGGAGACGAGGCGATCTAAGGATGCGTTAGGGGTAATCAGTCGATGCTGAGCGAGCGCGCGTCGTCGAGGGCGTCGGCCACGAGGTCGAGGTCGTCGTCGAAGAAGTCGTCGTAGGAGTCGAGGGTCGCCGCTACCACCCGCGGTGCTGTCGGTGCTGCACTTGGGCAGGTTCACGTTCTCCGTCCTTCCGGTCACGTGGAAAATGACCGCTTCATTGTGATTTCACCCAAATGGCAAGCGTGAATGCTCACCGCAAACGAATCGAACAGGCATACCCCGTGTGACACGCTTGGACCGTATGACGGGACAGAAGCCCCCGCTCACGCCGATTCAGGGGCCATAATTTGGCACTCGATCGGGACAAATTGAGACAAAATTAGCCAACAGGCGATTAGGTCTCGCCCCAAAAAAGAGAGGACGAGTCTCGACGGGCGCTGCCGTCTATCCATTTCCCGCTCTCGCACCGCAGTGCTACCGCGTGCGGGCGGAGCGGGACGTGGAATTCGGCGAAGTCGACTTCCTCCCGTGTGTCGTCATAGCGTGCGGAGCGGATGAAGAGGGAGAGCACGTCGCTGTAGTGTTCGAGTTTGGGGTGCTGGTGGCCGGCGAGCAAGTCCTCTTGGAGGAGGGGGTACAGATCCCATGCATCGGCGAGCTCGGCGACGTTCCCGAGCGTCGGGGCGGGGTATAAGCGCATGGGCATCCTGTCCGTACAGGTGCGAGCAAATTCCAGTGCGTCGGAGGCCGTCGCGCCAGACGGGGCCGCTGTTGGCAGTCCTCGGTTCACATAGCGGGTCAGGAACGACGCCTCGGCCGGTCCCGGGGGTGGGCGGTGCGGCGCTTCGTCGTCCGGCATGTTCCGCCGAACTCGCGATCGCCCGACGGCTCCGCCAGGGATTCATAGCTGCCGCCCTTCCGAATCCTGGCTTCTGCGTGGGCCTGTGCTGAGGTGCGTGGCTGCTGCTGTGGGAACGAGGATCTGTTGGATCGCTGGTCCGACGACGGCGACGAGCGTTTCGGTGTCCGCTGCGACGAGCGTGGGTACTCCGATGATGCGACGTCCGGTGACGATGCCGACGAGCATCGAGGAGGCGAGGCCAGCTCGGAGGACGGCGTCGGGGTCGAGGCGGTCGCGGGTGCCGACGAGCAGGCGGGACTGGATGAAGTCGCGCAGCTGCCCGCTCGCGGTGTCGTTGACGATCGCGCCGCGGAGCATCGCCATCAGCGGCTCCGACTCCTCGGCCACGCCTTCCCACGCGCTCAGGTAGGCGCGGACGACCCGTTCACCGAGGTGCTTGTCCGGCCCCTCAAATGCGGTACTGAAACGCTCCAGCGCCGCTGGGGTGATGGCCATCACCCCAGCGAACAATTCATCCTTCGACCGGAAATACTGCATCACCTGGGATGCATCCACCCCAGCGTCCAGAGCAACAAGCCGGATCGTGGTGGCGGCGAATCCTTCCCGGGCGAAACGAGCCCGGGCGGCCTTGAGCACCACTGCCCGGGTGTTCACGCCACCAGGTCGACGCCCGCGCCGCACGGTCGGTGTTGGCTGCTTCTGTATCGTCATCAACTCAATATAGCTCTTTCGCGCTTATTTTCTCAACGCTTGTTGAGTTTCTGAGTTTTTGGGCGTACGCTCGCACCGGCCCGAGAGTCGATCCCAGGATCACGAAACCAGAGGAGCTCCGCGATGAGCGAAGAACAGAGAATGTACGTCCCTTCCACCCCGCTGCCCCCGGCGCGCACCGGAGCGCTAACCGCGTTCGATCCCGGAACCCGAACCCTCCAGGCGGGCTTTCAGATCGCCCCGCAGTTCAAGCCGCTGCCAGTCGATATCCTGTTCGAGAAGGACGTGCCCGTGCAGATGCGCGACGGTGTCACCATCTACGCCGACGTCTTCCGGCCCGCCAGATCCGAGAAAGTCCCAGTCATCATGGCCTGGAGCCCCTACGGTAAGGCCCAGGGCTCCTCACTCGCCGTAATGGGCGTGTTCGGCTTGGTGGGTCTGGACAACTCGATCGTCTCCGGACTGGAAAAATTCGAAGGCGCCGATCCGGCGTATTGGGTCGCCCAGGGCTATGCGATCTGCAACCCGGACATGCGAGGCATCGTCGACGGCGAGGGCAGCAGCGTGCTCTGGGACCGACAAGACGGCCGCGACTGCTATGACGTCATCGAGTGGCTGGCGGAGCAGGAGTGGTGCACAGGCAAGGTCGGTATGAGCGGAACCTCCTACCTCGCGGTTTCGCAGTGGTTCGCCGCCGCCGAGCAGCCGCCTCACCTGGCGGCGATCAACCCGTGGGAGGGCGTCAGCGACGTTTACCGCGACCTGGTGATGCGCGGCGGCATGCCCGATACCGGCTTCGCCCGCCAGCTCCAGGAAGGCAGTTTCTTCGGCAAGAACCAAAAAGAAGACATCATCGGCGAGGTCGAAAAGTATCCGCTCGTCAACGACCTGTGGGAGAACAAAATCCCCGCGTTCGACAAGATTACGGTGCCGGCATACGTGGTGGCCAGCTATTCGAACACTCTCCACACCGCCGGAACCTTCCGCGCGTGGCGCCGGATGGCGTCGGAGGAGAAATGGCTGCGCATCCACAACACCCAGGAATGGCCCGACTATTACGACGAACAGCACCAGGACGAGCTGCGCCGCTTCTTCGACCACTTCCTCAAAGACCACGACAATGGCTGGGAGCAGACCCCCCCGTGCGCTATTCACTGCTCGACCTTGAGGGTGGCGACCGGATCGATATCCCCGCCGACCAGTTTCCACCGGCCGACTCCGTGCCGACGAAGTTCTACCTCGACGGCCGCTCTCGCGCGCTGACCATCACGGCGCCCGGCGCCGAGGTGCCGGTGGCGTACACCGTGGCGGCTAACCCGGACGCCGTGTCTTTTCTCACGCGCTTTGCCGACGAAACGGTGCTGGCGGGCTACCCGAAGGCGCGCCTCTTCGTCGAAGCCCGTGACTGCGACGACATGGACATTTTTGTGCTCGTGCAGAAGCTCGACGCCTACGGCACACCATTGGAAGCGTTCACGGTTCCGAATCAGAGCGCAATCGCACACGACCTCACCGACCGTGGTGCGACGATTCTGAAATACAAAGGCTCAGACGGTCGACTGCGGGTCTCGCTGCGTCACCTCGACGAGACGCTGTCGACGGATGAAGTGCCCACACACACCTTCGACCGGGTCGAGAAGCTCGCACCCGGCGAGATCGTCGAGATAGAAATCGACCTGTTGCCGGTCGGGCTGGTGTTCCACCCGGGCGAGCAGCTGCGCTTCGTAGTCAGCTCCCGCAACCTGCTCGGCACGATGATGCCCGGTATCCGCGAGTACGTCGGCGCGAACAGCGGCCAGCACGTTGTTCACACCGGAGGCGAGCACGCCTCATACCTGCAGCTGCCCCTGCAATCGCGATAGCCGGTCCGAGTACCGATAGGGAGCGCTCACCGAGCGTTCCCTATGCGATTTTCGGTGTAACTCCTGACACAGGCCTTGACCCCGGAGAGTGGACACCTCACAAGAGAGAATGTTCACTCCCCGGGGTCAGCGCCAAAGACTTGACAGACCCCGCCGACGGTATGGTGCGGCAGCCCTGAGAACGGAGTCGGGCTATTGTGTGCGCATGTTTGGTTTGACGTTTGAGAAGCTGGTGTTGATCGGAGTGGTGGCGGTCTTTTTGCTGGGCCCGGACAGGCTCCCGCATTACGCAGCAGTGTTGGGT
>NZ_JASJXJ010000215.1:0-4838 GCF_035018685.1 Cryobacterium sp. RTC2.1 | reverse complement strand
CGTCCGCAGAACCCGGTCAGCGCCCTCGAGATCGCCGGCACGCTCGGCATGTTCCCGCCCACCCCGGAACAGCAGGCGGTGATCGAGGCCCCGCTCGCGCCGACCCTCGTCGTGGCCGGAGCCGGCAGCGGCAAGACCGAGACCATGGCCAACCGGGTGCTCTGGCTGCTCGCCAACGGCCTCGCCCGCCCAGACCAGGTCCTCGGCCTCACCTTCACCCGCAAGGCGGCCGGCGAACTCGCCGAGCGCATCGGCGACCGCATCGCGCAGCTCGACGCCAACGGACTGCTGCCCGCGCCGACTCCGGCCGCGGGCGCAGAGACCACCGGCGAGCTCGTCGACTCCGGCCTGTTCAACACCCCGACCGTGTCGACGTACAACTCCTTCGCGAGCCGTCTCTTCACCGACAACGCCCTCCTGCTCGGCCGCGAACCCGAGTCCGTCCTGCTCACCGAGACGAGCGCGTGGCTGCTCGCCCGCCGTGTCGTGATCGAACACGGCGACCACAGGCTCGTGCCCTGGGGCAAGAGCCTCGACGCCGTGACGGATGCCGTGCTCCGGTTCAGCCGCCTGCTCGCCGAGAACCCGCCTCCCCTTACAACGGGCCTGGCAACGACCGGCCTGGCAACGACCGGCCCGGCAGGCGCCCCCGGCCGCGCCGGGCACGATCTCGCCGGCCTCGCCGCCGGCTTCGCCTACCTCGAAGACCTTCCATACGGCAACCCGCGCAAGAAGGTCCCGTACACCTCCGTCGTCGACTCACTCGCCGCGGTCGGGCCGCTGCCCGTGCTCGCCGAACTCGCCGACTGGTACGACCGGGAGAAGCGCCGGCTCGGCCTGATCGAATTCTCCGACCAGGTCGCCCTCGCCCTGCAGGTGAGCCAGCGGGTTCCGCGGGTCGTCGCGGGGTACCGCGAACAGTACCGGGTGGTGCTGCTCGACGAGTACCAGGACACCTCCGTGCTCCAGACCGAACTCCTGCACACCCTCTTCGCCAGGCATCCGGTGATGGCCGTCGGCGACCCGCACCAGTCCATCTACGGCTGGCGCGGTGCGAGCTCCGCGAACCTGCTCGCCTTCTCCGCCGACTTCGACCCCGACGCCCGCTCGGAACGCCGGGTCACCCCGTCCATGTCGCTCTCCTTCACCTGGCGCAACCCCCGGTCGGTCCTCGACGCCGCGAACACGCTCGTCGCCCCGCTCAGCGAGGCCCTGCGCCGCCGGACGGACGGCATCCAGGTCGAGACGCTCAAGGTGCCGGACGGCACCCGGCCCGGCGCTGTCTCCGCACAGCTCGCCGAGACGGCCACCGACGAGGCCCAGGCCGTCGCCAGCTGGTTCGCCGCCCGGCTCGGCGCCGGCAGCGACAAGTCCGGCGCCATCCTCTTCCGCGCCCGGCGCGACATGGACTTCTTCGCCGGGGTCCTCCGCGCGAACGGCGTCCGCGCCCACGTGCTCGGCCTCGGCGGGCTGCTCTCCACCCCGGAAGTCACCGACGTCGTCAGCGTGCTCAGGGTCGTGCACGATCCCTCGGCGGGAAGCGAACTCGTCCGGTTGCTGAGTGGTGCCCGGTTCCAGGTCGGCCCGCGCGACCTGCAGCACCTCGCGGCCGTCTCGCGCTGGCTCGCCGCCCACGACTGGGCGCAGAAGGCCGTCAGCCGGGAGCTCACGGAGAAGCTCCGTGCGTCCGTCGCCGACGACGAGGGGGCCTCCCTCGTCGACGCCCTCGACTTCGCCGCGGCGGCGCCGCCCGGTCACGGCCAGCTCGCCGGCTTCACCGACACCGGCCGTGAGCGGCTGCGCGCAGCAGGCAAGCTGCTGGCCTGGTTGCGCTCGCGGGCCGGTCTTCCGCTGCTCGACTTCGTGCGCCTAGTCGAACAGGAGCTCCTCCTCGACGTCGAACTCGTCGCGAACGAGAACAACAGCCTCGGCCTCGCGAACCTTTACGCCTTCCACGACACCATCTCCGACTTCCTCGCGAGTGACGAGCTCGGCACCGCCGCGAGCTTCCTGCGCTGGCTCGGCCGGGCCGAACTCGCCGACGACAGGGGACCGCGCGCCGAGGTGGCCGAACAGGGCACCGTGCAACTCCTCACCATCCATGGCGCGAAGGGCCTCGAGTGGGACTACGTCGCGATCCCGAACCTCACAGACAAGAGCCTGCCGGCCCCCGCGCGCGAGGTCACCGGCTGGATCCGCTTCGGCGAGCTGCCGTACCCGTTCCGCGGCGACCACGCCGAACTGCCCCAGCTCGACTGGACCGGCCACGACAGCCAGCTGTCCTACGACCTCGCCTTCCAGGCGTACAAGGCGGACCTCGCCGGCCGCCACGACGACGAGGAACGCCGGCTGATCTACGTCGCCACCACCCGGGCCAGGCACGAACTCCTGCTGACCGGTTCGTTCTGGGGCTCTGGCTCGACCGTGCGCACCCCGAGCCGCTACCTCGTCGAGCTCGCGGAGGCCGGCCTCATCGACCCCCTGCCAGAGGAAAGCGCCAACGCCGAGAAACCGGCCCCGGAGGACGGCCTCACGCCGGCCTGGCCCTTCGACCCGCTCGGCACCCGCCGGGCCGTCGTCGAAGAGGCCGCTTCCGGGGTGCGCGCCGCAGCGAACGATCCGGACGCCCTGGCCCGCGAGACACGCTGGTCCCACGTCGTGACCCTGCTGCTCGAGGAACGCGCCCTCCGCCTGGGCGCAGGCACGGTCGCACCGCTGCCCGCCCGCATCCCCGCCTCGCGGTTCAAGGACTACGTCGACGATCCCGCCGGGGTCGCCGCACAGGTGCGCCGCCCCATGCCCGAGCGGCCGTACCGGGCCACCCGGCTCGGCACCCTCTTCCACTCCTGGGTCGAGCGACGGGCCGGCGGCCTCCTCGGCGGCGACCGGATCGACGCCGGGCTCTTCGAAGCAGACACCGACACGGATGCCGATGCCTTCGAACTCGACCTCGACCAGAACCAGCCGCTCGAGCAGGCCCAGCTCGAACGCCTCCAGGCGACCTTCGAACGGTCGCCCTGGGCCGGCCTCAAACCGGAGGAGGTCGAAATCGAGATCCATTACGTGCTCGCCGGCCAGGTCTTCATCTGCAAGCTCGACGCGGTGTACCGCACAGGGACGGGCTACCAGGTCGTGGACTGGAAGACGGGCCGGGCGCCGAAGAACGCAGCGGACCTCGAACTCAAGCAGACGCAGCTCGCGCTCTACCGCCTCGCGTACGCGACCTGGAAGGGGATCGACCCTGACGAGGTCGACGCGGTGTTCTATTTCGTCGCCGACGACACCGTGGTCGCCCCCGAGCGGCTCTACTCCGAGGCGGACCTCGTGGCGGCGTGGTCCTCGGTCGTGTCCCGCACCTCGGCGCCGGTGCCGGTGTCCGTGCCGTCGCCCACGACGTCGATCGCGCCGGTGGTGTCCGGTTCGTCGGCGAACTCGCCGGTCTCGAAGTCGGACAGCGTGTAGGCATCCGTGTGCATCGCGGCGGCCGGCGCGCGCTTCACCGCGGCGTACGGGGTCGCGGCGAGCAGGCTCTCGACCTCGGACACGTTCAGGATCGGGCCGGTCTTCGGGGACAGCGGGTGCGAGGTCGCGTGGTGCACGTTCTCGACGAGCCCGTCGAGCATCGCGACGGCGTCATCGACGATTCCCTGGTTGCGGGTGTCGGTGCCGTGCAGCAGCCAGCGTGCGAGCTCGAGCTCTGCGTAGAGCATCGCCCGCTGCGTGATGCGCGGGTCGTTGCCCTGGCGCACGCCGCCGTAGGATGCGATCGCCGCTTCGCCGGCGGCTCCCCGGGAGGCGAGCAACCAGTTCAGGTCCCTGGCCGGGTCGCCGACGCTCAGCGCCGCCCAGCCGAGCACGGCCGTCACGGAATCCTCGCCGATCAGGAAGGACTCCGCGGACAGTGAACCGTGGATGACGCAGGGCAGGAACTGCCAGAGCGCGTCGTCGTCGGTCGCGAGCTCCCAGCGGCGGAGCAGGGCCGCAGGCAGGTACCCGGTCGCCTCGGTGCGGCCGATCAGGTCGATCACCTCGGTGCGGCAGTCCTGGGCGCTGCGTTGCGTGAGCCCGGCATCGCTCACCACCGCGGTCGGCAGGCCGTGTATGGCCGCGATGGCCCGGCCGATCGACCCGGAGACCCCGGCGTGTCCGGTGAGGGCGTCCGCGTCGAAGGTGTCGCCGGGCAGGAACTCGTAGACGACGGCGCGCGTCCCGCTGAGCGGGGCCTGCCCGACGAACTGCGGAACGTCGAACGGCAGGCGGCTGCGATTGCCGACGGTCAGGGCGCGGAGCGCGACGAGGTCCGCGGACTGCTCGGTCTCCGCGGCCTGGGAAAGCGGCACCCGGATGATCAGGGAGCGTCCGTCGCGGTCCAGCAGGACAGCGGAATCGTATGCTCCGGGCGCGCCGGAGGAGCGCCCGCTGGAGCCATGGCTGCGGGCCTGGACGACGTCGAGACCGGGCACGGCTGAAGTGGCGAGCGCGGCTAGAGTGAGATGGGATCTGGCCATGCCTACTAGGTTAGGTCGACTTCCCCTCGGTGTGGTCGTTCGCCACGCCTCCACATAACTTCGGCAGTCACGCCAGAGTCCGAAGGGTCTTCATGCCGTTCACGTTCACCTCCCAACTGCCACTGTCGCGCCACGCCGTCGACAGGGACCACCTCACCCGGGCCATACCCGGACTCTTCGACGAGCTCCGGGCGGATGCCTCCACGCGCGTCCTCCCGCTCTGGCGCGGGTCCACCCTCCTGGCGGGAACGCCGGGTGCGGCCCCCGCAGGCACCCACGAGCTCGCCGCAACCGATACCGGAAGCCGCCGGCCCCGGCTGCGCCTGTTCC